>JAKSLL010000074.1 GCA_024401215.1 Bacteroidaceae bacterium | reverse complement strand
AATTGGGGCAAAAGAGCCAAAAAGACAAGTCAAAGCTGTTGGTGTTGATTGATTATGAAACTTTAGGAAGTTATTTTTTTACCATTACATAATGAGGCATTGCTCCCATTGCTGTCATCACTTAGTATCTACACGAAATATCCCCCTGAAACCATGCCTTTTCAAGTATAGATTCTATGCGAGCCAAAGCATCTGTGCTTAACGAGCAGAAGCATCTGGTGTTTAGCTCGTCTCGTTTCAAGAGCATAAAATACGCATTCTCATCAGCAAGAAAAGCTAGGAATTAAGAATGAAGATTTTGTGGTCAGAATGGATAGCTATACCCATGACGGGATATAAAACCTCTGTCTGTTTTTGTTATTTTCCCTATTTTTATTTACTTTTCTTTCTTGTACGAAGCGTTGCAAAAATTGCATTTTTGACATTTAACATTTAACGCTTTGTATTGCATTGAAAAACAAAGGAATGCAGTAAATGCCCCCAAATACACTTTTAACAAAATGGAAGTTAGAGGGTGTTTCCATCATATTATTGCTTCGCAAAGCAATGTTGCATTACCTCGCAAAGCAATATTGCGTTACCTCGTAAAGCAAGTTAGCTTTGTTGAGTCCACTTCAACTTTTTATCGGGGAGAAGTACCATGCGGAGTGGTTTCTCATGTGACTTAAAGGTGATGAAAAACGATTGTGTCAGGAAAGCATTTTTACATTTATGTTTATATCTGCGACTATATTTATTTGTATTGTGTCAATACTTGAGCCAAAGGTTTGTTAAAATAGATTATTCGTTGTAACTTTGTGACGAATAAGAAATTTGATTAAATTGATGGAAACAATATCCCGTATAAATCTTCCTACGGTTGACTCTACCAGCACATTCATCCGCGAGATGCTTGCAGATGAGAGTACAGGTGGCGTTGTTTCTGCAAGTTCTCTTCCTGGGATGACTCTCGTTGTGGCTGATGACCAGACAAAGGGGAGAGGGCAGGTAGGTAACTCTTGGGAGACAGAGCAAGGAAAGAACATCATCTTCTCGCTGCTTTGTCATCCTACTTTTGTGCGTCCTGCTCAGCAGTTCCTGCTGTCGCAGAGCATGGCTTTGGCTGTGGCAACA
Organism: Bacteroidaceae bacterium; assembly: GCA_024401215.1. Taxonomy (GTDB): domain Bacteria; phylum Bacteroidota; class Bacteroidia; order Bacteroidales; family Bacteroidaceae; genus Minthosoma. Next base: position 19,701 of record JAKSLL010000074.1, on the reverse strand, counting down.
TCGCTGCAGAGATATGTGGAGGGTGTCGAGGTGAAATGGCCAAACGACATCTATGTAGGTGACAAGAAGATAAGCGGCACACTTATTGAATGCGACATCTTTGGCAAGAGCATCTCTAACTGTATTATTGGCACAGGCATCAACATCAACCAGGAGATGTTCCGCAGCGATGCACCAAACCCGGTGTCGCTCAAGCAGCTGACGGGCAAAGACCATGACAGAGAAGAGATACTTTCCGACATACTCTCTCGTTTCCTTGTCTATTATGAGATGCTTCGTGAGGGCGCAGTCGAAGAGGTGCGCAGTCAGTATCGCTCTATGCTTTATCGGCGTGAAGGTTTCCACCGATACAGTGATGTGAGAGGGGAGTTTATGGCGGAGATTGCTGATGTCGAACCTACAGGGCATCTTGTCTTGAGGTTTGAGAATGGCAATACAGTAAGATATGAATTCAAAGAAGTAAAATTCATGATATGATGCAAGATCCGAAACAGATACATATAGCAGATTACAACTATCCATTGCCAGATGAGCGCATAGCGAAGTTCCCTTTGGCAGAGCGCGATTCAAGCAAATTGTTGGTGTACAAGCAGGGGCAGGTGAGTGAGGATGTGTTTACCTCTCTGCCTCAATACCTTCCTGAAGGAGCGCTGATGGTGTTCAACAACACAAAGGTCATTCAGGCTCGTCTGCACTTCAGGAAAAGACCACCTCAGGCCGAAGGACATCTTCCCCTCTGTGGGGAGAAATTCATGCGGATAGGCTCACCAATGGAAGGTGAAGGGTTGGGCGCCCTCATCGAGGTGTTCTGCCTTGAGCCTGCTGTGCCTAACGACTACCAGCTCAACTTCTCAACAAAGGGCTGCGTGCAGTGGTACTGCCTTGTGGGAAACTTGAAGAAGTGGAAGGAAGGCAAGCTGTATCGGGAGATTGACGTGAATGGGGAGAAAGTCACGCTTTCAGCGGAACGCAAGGGTACTCATGGCACAAGCCAGATTATAGAGTTTGCGTGGAGTGCTTCATCAGAAAACGCATCCACCTCATTGACTTCGGACTCCCTCCCTCACAATGAGGGTTGTGGAGTGTCTTTCGCTGAGTTGCTTGATGCAGTAGGCGAATTGCCAATACCTCCATATCTCAACCGCAAGACAGAGGAGAGTGACAAGAAGACTTACCAGACGGTTTACTCGAAGATAAAGGGGTCGGTAGCGGCTCCTACTGCAGGGCTGCATTTCACAGAGCGTGTGCTCAAAGCACTTGACGATGCAGGCATCGAGCGTGAGGAACTCACCCTCCATGTGGGAGCAGGCACGTTCAAGCCTGTGAAGAGTGAGGAGATAGGCGGTCATGATATGCACACAGAGCATATCGCAGTTCGCAAGCAGACGATTCAGAAGCTCATCGACCACAACGGCGAAGCGATAGCCGTGGGCACAACGAGTGTGCGCACTCTTGAAAGCCTGTATTATATGGGCGTGAAGAGTGAGGAGTTGAGAATTAAGGATGAAAAATTAAGACTTGGCAATGAAGCTGGCTGCGAAACGGGAGATGGCGAGGAGCTGCATGTCGAGCAATGGATGCCTTACGAATATGCCGAGTCGGCAGGCGACAGCCAGATGACCACCATTGAGGCTCTGCAAAGTCTTCTCAACTATATGGAACGCAATAATCTTGATGTGCTTCATTCGTCAACGCAGATTATCATAGCACCAGGCTATGAATATCATATAGTGAGACGCATGGTGACAAACTTCCATCAGCCGCAGTCAACACTTCTCTTGCTGGTGTCTGCTTTTGTGAAAGGCGACTGGCATAAGATTTATGACTATGCCCTTGGACATGAGTTCAGGTTCCTCTCTTATGGTGATTCGTCATTGCTGATACCATAAAAACTATCATTATTAGAATATACAATGAGAATAGAAAAAGTATTTTGCATGGCTGCCTTTTGGGGCGTTATGGTGATGAACATGAGTGCGCAGTCATCATCTTCGACTGTTGGATTTGGCAAGAAGACATTGAATAAAGCCCAAAATCTTGCAGATAAAATATCAATGGGTAACTTCGACCCAACATACGTCTCATTGCCCGAGTACAAATGGATGGTGACAGTGAGTGGCAAGGCTAACTACAGCAAGTTCAGAATGAAAGTTCCTACAACAGATGCAAACGAATTTAAGGAGATGCTTGAAGGGCTTGATGACGTCGTTGTGCCACCGTGTCTGGTTTATCCCGAAGCGCTCACTTATGATATGGATTTGCACAGCGGCACTCAAGCTGTAGCTGTTGGTGTTGCTTATAGAAGTATAAAGGCAAGTTATTCCTTTGACTTAAATAGCGGAAACGACCAACAGCTTACCTTTGAGACTCTTGGCAGCAAATTTGGAGGATACATTGACTATCGTCGCAGCACAAAGATGAAGGGAACGATGTATAATGTTGCTGATGGAGTAAATTATGGGATTTATAAAGTTTTGTTTGACGAAGAACCAACTTTGGCTGATGTGTTGAAAGGTGGTACAAATCCGATTGAAAGCAAGTACAACAACTATACCACTCTGCACATGCAAGGACACTATGTTTTCAACTCGAAGCATTTTGCATACTCTGCCGCTCGTTCTGCAAGTCGAATCCAGAAGAAAAGTGCAGGTTCGTTTATTGCCCTTGCTGATTTATATTATTCACGCGCCAAGTTTTCTGAGAAGTTTATATCGGGGGCAGATGAAAAGTATAGGACTGCAAAGTTTTCTCTTGGTGGTGGATATGGCTACAACTGGACACCAAACGCAGGCAGGCTGCTTGTGCATGCTTCTTTCATGCCTACTGTATCGCTGTTTAGCAGATCGAGGTATTCTGTAGATTTAACAAAGGACACTTTTGAGGATGGCGAGGAATATAGGACACAAGAGGAGATAATAGCAGAAAACAAGGCGAATAAAGAAAAAGTGGATAAAGTAATTAATGCCACACCAAATATTACTCTGAACTGTACTGCTCGAATGTCTGTTACTTGGAACATCGACAAGCATTTCGTTCTTGGTGGATATACTTCTTATATGTTCAGCAATTATAAGAATAAGGAGAATTACAGCATCAAGGAGCATTATGTGTTTGGTGATGTGTATGTGGGGTACAGATTCTAATGGAGCGAAAGCGATGTGATGAAGACAAAACAAAAAACTAGAAGTAAAACATTACAATGATAGCAACAACAAAAGATAATTCAGAAGAGATGTTTCCTATAGTCGATGAGGACGGGAATATCATAAGCGCAGTCACTCGTGGCGAATGTCATAGCGGCAGCAAACTCCTTCACCCTGTAGTTCATCTGCATGTCTTCAATAGCAAAGGAGACATCTTCTTGCAGAAACGGCCAGAGTGGAAAGATATTCAGCCCGGCAAATGGGATACTGCTGTAGGTGGGCATATTGACCTTGGCGAGAATGTGGAGCAGGCATTGAAGCGTGAGGTGGAGGAGGAATTGGGAATAACAGATTTCACCCCAGAAAGAATCACTCAGTATGTCTTTGAGAGCGCTCGCGAGAAAGAGCTGGTGTTTGTGCATAAGACAGTTTACGATGGAGACATCACACCTTCAGCCGAGACTGATGGTGGCAGATTCTGGTCGGTGGCAGAGATAAAGGAGAATCTTGGTAAGGGTGTCTTCACGCCAAATTTCGAAAGCGAGATAGAGCGTGTGAAGCTAATATAGCCTCGAGGCCAAAACTTATAGCTAATTCAACTTTCGCTTTGGGAAGTTAAAGAGGAGCTTGCGTTATCGCTTGCGCTTTCGCAGAAAGAAACTTGTATAACTAACTAAACTAACTAATATGAAAAAGTATCTTTTCTTTATCGCCTTGCAGCTGTGCGGCTTGTCTTCTTTTGCACAAGACAACAAAAAGGAGCAGGGCGAAATCTGGCTCGACATCAATGGTGTTCGTGACCTTACAGCCGACTCGCTTGAAATAGCAAATCAGGCTCGACCTGTGCCAGGCAGCAGTCGTAAAGGCAACAATCCTGTGCTCTTCCTTGTAGGAAACAGCACAATGCGTACAGGCACGAGAGGCAATGGCGACAATGGACAGTGGGGATGGGGATTTTATGCTCACGAATACTTCGATGAGAGTAAGATAACTGTCGAGAATCAGGCGCTTGGAGGTACATCGCCTCGCACGTTCTACAACACTCTGTGGGCGCCAATCCGCGATGCCATAAAGCCTGGCGATTATGTGTTTCTCGAACTTGGTCACAACGACAATGGACCTATCGACAGCATCCGCGCTCGTTCAAGCTATCGACCTGATGGCAAGCTGAGCATAAAGAATGACTCAGTATCTATATTCAACAAGGTTACCAAGCAGCAGGAGACGGTATATACCTTTGGTGACTATACCCGTATGTTTATAAATGATGTTCGTGCCAAAGGTGGTGTGCCTGTGCTCTTCACCCTCACGCCACGAAATGCTTACGAGGAAGATGGCAAGACCATTCAGCGCAAACTCAGCGACTTCACTCCTGCAATCTTCGCCATCGGCAAGGAGATGTGTGTGCCGGTTATCGACCTTAACGATATTTCTGCAAAGAAGCTTGAGGCGTACGGTCCGTGGAAGACAGACTACCATTTCTATCTTGACAAGATTCACTCGTCAGCATTTGGCGCTATGATGAATGCGCGAAGTGCAGCGGAAGGAGTGGCAGCAAGCAATGACCCTCAGCTTGTGCGTATCAAGTCTTTCATGAATGGCAATGTTGTGCCTAAGCGTTGTGACCAGAACCGCAAAGAGGGACTTCCTATGGTATTCCTGTGTGGCGACTCTACAGGCAAGAATGCCGACAAGGAGCTTGACGGCATGTGGGGATGGGGCTCACAAGGTTACACCGTCTTTGACGAAAAGAAATGTGTGTTCCAGAATCAGGCCAAAGCAGGAAGAAGCACTCGCACATATCTTGAAGAAGGACGCTGGGAGGAAGTGTACAACTCGCTCATGCCTGGCGATGTCGTACTCATCCAATTCGGTCATAACGACATAGGAGGCATAGACAAAGACAAGGAGCGTGGTGTTATTGCCTGCAAGGAAGACAGCAGCCATGTTTACCACATGAAGTCTAATGGCAAGAATAAGGTTATCTATTCTTTTGGCTGGTACATAAAGAAGATGATAAAGGATGCACAGGAGAAAGGAGCAATTCCTATTGTCCTCTCTTTCACTCCTCGTAATGAGTGGCATGAGGGCAAAGGCAATGTGAAGGGTGAATTCTATCCTGTAGAGGAGAAGGTTGGCAAGCAGTATATCGAACGCCGCAACGACAGGTATATCCCTTTGTGGGACAAGCAGGTAGCAGAAGAGTGCGGAGTGGAGTTTGTGGATGTTCACAACATCACAGCTGATGCTCTCGACAAACTCGGCAAGGAGAAAGCTGCTGCATACTTCAACCACGACCATACCCACACATCATTGAAAGGCGCTCAGCTTAACGCTAAGAGCTGTGCTAAGGGATTGAAGGCAATAAAGAGTCCTGCGGCAAAACTCTTGAAATGATATAGGATAAGTGTCGTTCTAAGGATACCAACAAGGGCGTATCAGAAGTCTGCATCTGACTTTGATACGCCCTTGTTATGTACGCTCGGCATTTAGGCTAATAGATGACCTTTCGCGCTTTGCCGTTCTGCTTCACGATATTCACGCCCTTCTGTGGAGAAGCGAGCTTTATTCCGTTAAGCGAGTAATACTCTTTTGTTTCATCGTTTCTTGCTGCGCCTGGGACTTTGTACGCTCACCGCATCAGCAGAGCGGAGTAGGCGTACATAGTAGAGACCTGGGCAGATAGTGCCTTTGTCGGCAGCAATCTTGAATATGATAGTCTTCTTGCCTTTCAGCATAGAAGAAGGGATAGAGTATTCCTCATTGTAGAATCCGCTGTCTTCCTTGTTCTTAGGATTTCTCTGCAATTCGACATCAGCAAGTTTCTTGCCGTTGATGTAGATTGTTCCCTTGCGACCAGCATCAGCACTTGTGTAACGGCAGAGGAGGGTGATGTTCTCTGACTCGCCGTTTGTGTTGAGTGTGTACTGTATGTAGCCTCCATTCTGTGCATCACGATAGAATTCGTTATTGTATGAACCCTTAGTTGAGTTTTGTGAGTAAGAAGCGGCATGTCCAGCTTCTGACTGCTGTTCGCCAGTACCAACATAGTCGATAGTGCGGCTGTTGAGGAGTGCAGCAATGGCTTCCTCCTTTGCCATGTCGCTCTGAGCATAATCCTCAAGTGACTGCTGATACCAGTAGATGCAATAACGTGCGTGATGGATGTTGAAGAATGGTTCGAGAGTGAGAGTTGGCACCTGATTGAAGAGAGACTTGTCAGCATTTTCCACATTCTTTGGTCCGCTGATGGTGAACTGCAGTTTTGAGAGGTCTTTCTCCTTGATGAATGAAAGCACATCATTGCGGTTGCAGATGAGCAGCGGTGATGTTGTGATAGACTTTGAATTTGCCATAGAACCTGGTGCGTGATCCATGCGGCCCTCGCCTCCGTATTCATTCTTCAGAGCTTCCCTTGTAAGACCAGTCTCTTTAGCTTCTGCCGCTGTAGCCGCTGTAGTCTTTGCGCCTAAGAGTATAGGACCATACTTGAAAGCTATGTATTGAGGAAGGTTAGGGCATTCCTCGATGCGGAGTGTCATTGGAAGGTCAACATTCACCACATCGCCAGCTTTCACATCACTATACACATACTTGCCTCCGCCTTCTACCCAGTTTGGCTTGCGTACAGCAAGAGTGAAGTTGCCCTTTGTGACTGTGAGCTTTGATGCCTGCTCGTATGGGAATTGTGTCTCCTGCTTTATGCCATACTTCTCAGCGTTGAGTTCGGAAGCGACAAAGAGGTTGACAAATACTGTGTCCTTATCTTCTGAACCTTCCTTGGCAAGTGAGCGTGTATAGATGAAATGTCCATACTTGCCGTGATTCTCCATACCTGTACCAACGCAGCACCACATGCCCTTGTTCACCTGGGAGTAAATCTTATATCCCTGTGGACGCAGAGTGGTGAAGTAAACATAGCCGCCAGTCTTTGGGTCTTGTGTGGAGAGAATGTGGTTGAACATTGCCTGCTCATAGAAATCGGCATAACGGATGTCATGAGTCTCGTCGAAGAGAGCCTCAGAGAGTTTGAGCATGTTATTTGTGTTGCAGGACTCAGGTCCGTTGAGGTTGCTGATATAATTGCTTGCATTGCTCTTAGCGAGGAAATGCTCATCAACAGAGTTGCCGCCAATGCACACAGTACGCTCATCGGTAACATTCTGCCAGAAGTTGTGAGCAGCTATGCGATAGTTCTTGACAGTCTTTGCGAGAGATGGCATATTGTCGTTTGCCACCTGCCACACTCGCTCAAAGCCTATATATTTAGGCACCTGAGTGTTGGCGTGCTTGCCATCGAGGAACGACTTTGAATAGCCGTTCTGCATATTGTCAATCATTGTGGCATGGCTATATTTCTTTGCAGCATTAAAGTATTTCAATGTGCCGAAAATCTTATACGCATCAGCAAGTGTCTCATTCACTCCGCCATGTTCTGAACCGAGTACATTCTGTATGTCAGGATATTTTCCGACAAGTTCGATAGTCCAGTCGCATAAGTCTTTGAACATCTGCTTTGCATCTTCATTGCCAGCATATACATAAGCGTCTCTCAATCCTGCCATTACCTTATGCTGGCAGTAGAAAGGCACCCATCCATAGAACTTCCAGAAAGGGTTGAGGTCGCCTTTGTACATGCTCTTCCACATATTGTTGATTGGCTGTCCGCCAATGAAGCCTTTCATGCCGTCGGTGTTGTTGGCATAGGCATCTTGGCAGTCCTTCATTATGGCAACGCAGTAATCGAGGCGTTCCTTGAGTTTTGCTTTCATCGCTTCGTCATTGCTTGAAGCATAAGCCATGGCAAGTGCAGTGAGGTAATGTCCTCCTACATGTCCTTCAAGGCTCCAGTCGCTCAATCCCCAGTTGCTGAAAGAAGGGTGCTTGGTGAGCCATCCATAATATTTGCTGTTTTTGTCCTCATGCAAGCCTGCCTGACGTATGAAAGGTGCCATGAGGCGGTCTGCGTCATACTGTAGAAGAAGATTGTCGTTAGTTTCCATTGCTGTCTTCAGCGGTCCGTCGGTGAGAGTCACCTCTGTAAGGTCGAAGTGCTGTGGATAGAGAATACTCTGCGCAGAGGCAGATGTTGAAGCAAAAGAAATGAGAGAGGCGAAAAACGCTCCTTTAATTCCTGTTTGTAGATTCATTCTGAATTTTGTTAGATTTTAGGGGGTGTTCTTTAATCACCCCGGTTAAGTATTACATTCCTGCTTGAGTGTCCTTTTGTCATCTTTTTGTTTTATCCAAAACCTGACAAAGATTTTTCACGTTGCAAAGTTAGCAATTCCTGTTAACACATAGAAGTCCCATTTGTCTGCTCGTAACATGTTACGTCCTTTGTGTAACATAGAAAAACTGTGTTTCGGCGAGTTTTAGAAAATGAAACTATAATGGCACAATATCTGAAGAATCCTCCATTTTGAACGTCTCATCCATCTTTGTCTTTATCATCTCCTCTTTCAGTCGTGTGGAGAACATAGAGTCGTTCATAAGACGGTTGAAGGCGATAATCATACCTCCGGCATCGAGGGCGAGCCAGTTTTGTGTGGCGACGGTGAAGACGGAGTTTCCCACTGCCGACATGGCATTTGACATGCTGAGTATTGTGCGAGTGCGACTTTCGTACTGTTCAAAACTGCCATCTTTCTTTGGATTGTACTGCAATGTATGGTAGAGTCCGATGGTCATGTTTATCAATGAGGCAATCATTGCCTGGTCGCCAACAAGAAGCATCTTCTTGCTTTTTGTGAACATGTCATACTGATTGGTGTATAGGGTGCTTATCCTCTGTTCTGAGAATGTGGAGAGGAATTCTGCCTCTGTGAGAGACTTGCCCTGCTGGTGCATCATCTGTGTGTAAACCGCAACAGGCAGTCGCATCATGTCGTCGTTTACCGCTTTGATGGCATCCATGAACATCTGTTTCATCGTAATCTTCTCTACGATATGCAGATGAGGCTTTCTTGCTACACGGTATGTGTTGTAGTTGTCGAATGTCACCGTGTCTGTGAGGATATTCATTGTTCCGAATATTGTACCCCAAGTTTCGTCCATGCCAAGGATGTTGCTTGTGTAGTCAGCAATGCCAATGCCATAGGCATCCTGAGCGTTGCCGACCGACAAGAGTTCATAAGGCACACACTCCATGATGATGTCTCTCCATGCACGTTTGCCATTCCACTTCGTGCCGTTGTCGGGTGTTATTGAAGGGTTGCCGCCATTGCTGTCTGCGCTTTCAGGACTGCTGTTGAAGCTTGAAACCTTCTTTATCAGCTGACCGAAAGTCTTTGTCGTGCCAACCACCTCGGTTATCGTTGTCACGGTGTTGATGGCGCTCTTAGTGGCAACAGATGATATGGCTTTTGTTGCCGTGGCTCCTGTCACAGCTTTTGCTCCGCCGCCTACAGCCTTTGCAGCCGCACTTGCGCCTTTGGCTGTGAGTGTGAACATCTTCTGCAGGATGAACCATCTTGCAGATTGAAGAGTCGTTGCTGTGGCAAGGAATGCCATGTCTTTGGCTGTGAGTCCAGTATATTCAGAGAAAGAGTTTTCTATATCCTCAATCTCCTTCATGCCGTATTTGATGTCTTTCTCGTTGAGGAGGTTGTCGATGGTGATATTTTTGCTGCTATACCTCTCATGGCTCTTCCTTACGAGTTCATCCCAGTTTACGGTGTCCTCGACATGTACGAGAGCCATCTCTTCTGGGGTGTCGATCTCGCTTGTTGCTGTTTGCTGCCGGGCATCGTCAAGTGTCATGCCTTTCTTCTTCATGAGCAGCTTTTCCAGTCGGGCGGTCATCTCGTCAAGCTTGTCGGAGTCTCTCTGAGTCTTGTCAGACATGTTCTGCAGATTATCTTGTTGCATCTTCATCACTCGAGCCATGTCAAGTTCAGATGCTGTATATTCAAAGTCTTTCATGATGTTGATAGCGGTGTTTTACTCCTTTGATAGTCCTTCCTTAGTCTCGTCAAGCATGTCGATCACAGCCTGGAGGTTTCTTATCTTCTGCTCGTTCATCTCTTGCTGGCTCTGCATTCTCTGAATTACCTCCTGCTGCTTAGCCATGACCTTGCGCATCAGCAGTTCTTTCTGCTGTTGCTTCTTCTTCTTATCAGCGAAATGGTTGCGAATAAGTATGGAGCTTGTGTAAATAAATGGGTTCATGGCAAAGAGGGCATAGCTCAATATGGGATTGCCACCTACAAGGAACTTTTTTGCGAAGGATGGACTGATGAGCTTTGCTGTCTTTTTCACATCCTGCTCAGGATCTTCCATGACCTTGTCAGCGAAGTTCAAAACATCCTCAACATCCTTATTGATGTTTTCGTTTTCATATCTTTCTTTATTCTCTTCCATAATTTTGTTCTTGCTTTGCCTTGCGGCAGACTATAAGGTTATCTTTTTTGTTGCGTCAGATATTCAATAAATTTGAGCAACTGCTTATTTTTTGTTGCAAAGAAACAAAAAATCTTTATTATCTGCAAGACATTGAACTAAAAGTTTCTATGTGGAGGTGTGTTTGTTTTTTGCTTTTTGTACATTTGCAGATGTATAGTAAAAACTCAGGCAAATATTGAACACTACATATTTAACTCCTATGACTGTAGATGAAAGATATATGATGCAAGCCATTGATGAGGCTCGGGCGGCATTGGCAGAAGGTGAGATTCCCATCGGTGCGGTTGTCGTTGCCAATGGCATGGTTATCGGACGTGGACATAATCTTACAGAGAAGCTGCATGATGTTACTGCTCATGCAGAGATGCAGGCTATCACAGCAGCGGCAGAGTACCTCGGTGGCAAATATCTTGACAGGTGTACGCTCTATGTTACTGTAGAGCCATGCATAATGTGTGCTGGAGCAATAGGCTGGAGTCAGCTTGGCAGGATTGTGTTTGGCGCTTCCGACCCTAAGCGTGGGTATCAGACATACGCTCCAAAGGCATTTCATCCTAAGTCGGAGACGGTCAGCGGAGTGCTGGAGGAGGAGTGTGCAAAGCTGATGAGAGACTTTTTCAAGAGCAGACGCTGATACAGATGGTCATTCATTGGCTGCATACAAGTGACATTCATGGAATGCTATCGTCAGTTGATGGACGTGGCGGCATGGATTGTGTGGCGAGTTATGTGCATGAATGCCGTCAGCTATGGGGCGAATCTCTTATTGTGACCGACGGAGGTGATGTGCTCCAAGGAAGTCCATACACATATTATTATAATAATGTGTGTGGAATGGAGAGACATGGGATAGCCACATTGATGAATGGCATAGGCTATGATGCGTCTGTGCTTGGCAATCATGATGTCGAGGCTGGTGTCGCGTCTTGTCGGCGTTGGATGGACGACTGCCGACATCCTGTCCTTGCTGCGAATGCGGGAATCACCCCTTATACCGTCATCGAGAGATGTGGAGTGAGAATTGCCATTCTCGGACTCATAACACCAGTTATTGTCCATTGGCTACATCCGCATCTGTGGGAAGGCATGACATTCACTGATATGCTTGGCAGTGCAAGACATTGGATTGCAGAGATAAAGAAGGAGATAATGCCCGACATGATAGTAGGTCTGTTTCATAGCGGATGGAGCGGTGGGTTGGATGGTGAGAATATGACACATGCCATAGCAGAGCAGATGCCTGAGTTTAATCTCATACTTTATGGACATGACCATCATCCTGCTGTGCATGATGTAGGTGGCACATTATGCGTCAATCCGGGAGCGCTTGCAATGAGTGTGGCGGAGATGACGCTTGATACTGAGACAAAAGAGGTGAGTGCTCGGATTGTGCGGCTGTCGTCTGCAACCAAGCGGCTGCTGGCTATACCTGACCTGCCAGGTGTAGAGAGATGGATGAACTCACATGTCGGTTTTCTTGCAGAGGCGCTTGATGAGAGAGATGCGTATTTCGGTCCGTCTTCATTCATAGATTTGTTTCATAAGGTGCAGTTGGAGGTTACTGGAGCAGACGCATCTTTCTTCTCTCCAGTGTCTTTCGACACACAGATTCCACGTGGAGAGGTGGATATGCGCACGATATTCAGACTCTATAGATTTGAGACATCAATATATACCCTCCGGCTTACTCTTGATGAGGTTCGGCGTGTATTGGAGAAGAGCTATTCGCTGTGGTGCTGTCAGATGACATCACAGGATGACCATGCCCTGCTTCTTGAGAAAAATCTCGATGATGGCACACGTCTTGGACTGAAACATATCTCACTCAATATGCTTTCTCTTGCAGGAATACGATATACAGTGGATTTGTCTAAGTCTGCAGGGGAGAGGGTTGCCATGTATCCCTCAGAAGAACGAGAGTATTACAAAGTGGCGATAAATTCCTATCATGGCAATGGCGGTGGCGATATGCTTACGGATGGTGCATCGATGTCATTGCGAGAATTGTCGGAAAGGGTGGTGAGCATCACACCGCATGGTTTGCGACATTACCTGATAGAGCATTTCAGAAGTAAGGATGTTGTAGAGCCAGAGATATTCAGCGACTGGCGATTCGTGCCTTCTGATATGACAGCGGTGGCACTTGCAAAAGATAGGCATATAGTGTTTGGATGTTGACCTGTGTTTGTCATAGGGGACAGAACGACATTCAACGGTTGTTGTCCGCATCGACTCTTTGGCGTTTTTAGATATTGCTTGGCATAATGATTATCTCCAACGCATAGATTAGCCCTACCGCTGTGGATATGAAGAATAAGACAATCACTATAAGCCTCACCCATTCGTATATTTTCTTTATTGTTGTTCTTGATTTGTCAGTCATACTCGTATAAGTGCATTTTATATTGTGTTGTAAAATTATGCCTTATTTATCACTTACAGCGATTATGACTATTATAATTGCATAGGTTAAGATAAGTGGATCTTATGCCCGTCTTTTTTGACAGATTGGATGGAATTAATAAAGATAAGAGCGCATCTACGAAGAAAAGTATAATAAAATTTTCAACTTTCAAGTTTCAACTTGCTCGTTTTGGGGAGTTAAAGTGGAGTTAAAGAGGAGTTATCGCTTCGCTCGGAGTTAAAGGGACATTTGTCTTGTCGGACATTTGTCACTTTAACTACCTTTTAACTTCTCTTTAACTACCCTTTAACTCCACAACAAGTGGAGCTTGCGAAACTTGTATAAAATTTAATTTCCTACTTAATATGAATAGTTCAACCGCAGAAATTGTATATGACATCTTTCAGCAGATATGCAAGATACCTCGTCCTTCGCATTACGAGGGAGCTATTGCTGATTTCCTTTGTCGCTTTGCAGAATCATTAGGGCTGGAGTATGACAGAGACGGCAATGACTGTGTGGTGATAAGGAAGGATGCTACACCAGGTTTTGAAAAGGCAGAAACAGTTGTGCTGCTCAACCACATGGACATGGTGGCTGTGAGTGACGGTTCACGTCCTTTCAACCCGCTCGCTGATGGCATCGAGACTTTTGTCTGTGATGGATGGATGCATGCCAAAGGAACATCCCTTGGTGCAGACAATGGCATTGGTCTGAGCATGGCTCTTGCTGTGCTTGCCGACAGTACCATACAGCACGGACCCATCGAAGTGCTGACCACCACCAATGAGGAGGATGGCATGACAGGAGCAGCAGCTTTATCGGCAGATTTCATCAGGGGAAGAAAAGTCATCAACCTTGATAGCGAAGACTATGACACGATAACGATAGGTGCTGCAGGCGCATATATACAGAAAGCTACTCTTCCAATAAAAAGAATCCCCACACCAGAAGGTCTGGCTTTCTTTAGGGTGTGTGTGAGCGGCGGACAAGGTGGGCACTCAGGAGTGGACATAAACAAGATGCGGTGCAATGCGATAAAGACACTCTGCAACGCACTTTTTACATATAAGTACATTCCTCATTCTGACAAAGAATCTGAAAGGCTTCTCTTCTCATCCATCAATGGAGGTGAGGCTAATGCGTCAATTCCAAGTCGATGTGAGGCAATTGTAGGTGTTGATGAAAGCTGCGAGAGTGAATTTGTCACTCAGATGCAGCGCAGGGCGGCTATGATTGAGCGACTTTATTCGATGTCGGATCCAGATGTGTCTCTTACGATAGAGAAAGTGGCAGCACCAGACGCAGTGTTTGAAGACAATGATATTCCTGCTATCATAGACAGCATACCATGTGGCCCTCTCTCTATGCGCGATGACATGCCAGATACGGTAATGACAAGCAACAATATAGGTGTCATTGCTTCTCAAGATGATGTGGTCACAATATCTTGCCATACTCGCAGCTTTGATAATTCGGAGATGACGAATCTCGCAGAAGGGATAGCAAGTCATTTTATGTCATTTGGGGCAACGACGGAAACGCTGATGAACACTCCTGGATGGCAGGAGAATGCAGAATCTTCATACCTGGAACTCGTAGATAATACTTTTTGTGATATTCTCGGATTCCATCCACGCAAGGTGGCTATGCACTTTGTGCTTGAGGCTGGCTATTACGTGGAGAAATATCCTGGCATAGAGATAGCGTGCATAGGACCTCGCATTATTGAACCACACTCTGCAAGGGAGAGGGTGGAGTTGAATACCGTAGATGGCATCTGGGAAGTGCTGGTTGAACTGCTCAAAAGGTTGTCCATAGTTTAGCAGACAAAAAATAGCGCCGATTGGCGCTATTTTTTGTGGTATTCTATTTGTAGAGATATCTTTTGATACTCCTCTTTGGTGTCTTCTCAAACTCCTGACTTTGTATCTCAATACTGGAAATTTGAGAGAAAGCAGGCAGTTTTTCGTTGATGTGGCGTTTGTAGGTGTTGAGATTTGTCCGGAGCGTCTCGGGGGTGAGTCCGTGATGTTCAAGCGAAGGTTCGCTGATATAGACAAGCGCTACAAGTTTCTCCTCACGCTGCACAACGACAGTCTCCTCGAAGATTGTCTGTGTCATTATGATATCTTCGATTTCCTCTGGATACACATTCTGTCCATTTGCGCCAAGCAGCATTGTCTTCTTTCTTCCGCGGATGAAGATGTTGCCATCTTTGTCAATGGTGCCAAGGTCACCAGTATGAAGCCATCCCTCCTCGTCTATCGCTTCAAGGGTTTCTGCCTCATTTTTGTAGTAGCCTAACATCGTGTTCATCCCTTTTGTGATAATCTCTCCAGGTACGTTGTGTGGGTCAGGCGATAGAATCCTCACCTCCATGCGAGGTACGGTCTTTCCGCAAGAGCCTTTCTTGAAGAGCTTCCAGTCCTCATAGCCGATGATAGGGCCGCATTCCGTCATGCCATAGCCGACAGTGTAAGGGAAATGTATCTTGTTAAGGAAATCCTCAACCTCCTTGTTGAATGCCGCTCCGCCTATGATGCACTCGTAGAAGTTGCCTCCAAGTGCGGCATAAAGTTTGTTGCGTATCTGTCTGTAAACAACCTGCTTTAGCAATGGTATTTTTGTGAGTGCGCGTATGCTCCTTGTCCTTAATATAGGGAATATTTTCTTTTGGACAATCTTCTCAAGGATGAGCGGTACGACAATCACAACCACAGGTTTAATCTCGTTGAAAGCTTTGATGAGAACCTGAGGGGAAGGTGTCTTCGTGAGGAAATGCACATGGCAACCGATGAGGAATTCGAAGAAGAAATCAAAAGCCCATCCATACATGTGCGCCATAGGTAGTATGGCGAGAGTGTTGTCTCCTGGACGGAAATCAAGCACCTCATCGGCAAATATCATGTTCGACCATAAAGAGCGATAAGGCAGCATAACTCCTTTGCTTCTGCCTGTAGAGCCGCTGGTATAGCTGAGCAGAGCAAGTGCCTCGGGATTTTCGCGGAAATAGCAAATGTCTGACGGCTGGAGGTCTTTGTATGCCTCCATGTCGATGCTCAAATCCTGCCCTTTCACGTGGAAATCTGTTGTCACGAGGATATTGCCTTTGATGATGTCGGCCCACCTCTCACCACATATCAAAAGTTTTGAATTTGAATGCTCGTAAATATTTTGAATCTGTTCGTGGCTGAATTCAGACAGTATAGGAACCACCACTGCGCCATAACTGATTACGGAATGGAATGCGATGGCCCAATTGCTGTTATTCTTGTCGCAAAGAGCTATCTTGTCGCCAGCATCGATGCCAAGGCTCTTGTAGAGCTTATGCAGGCGGGCAATCATCTTAGCAACATCTCCGTAGGTGTAGCTGACATCTGTTCCGTAGTTGGTGTATGCAGGCATACTCCAATGCTGTATGATGGTATTCTCCATCATACTTATCAGGGAGGTGTTGTTTTGATCGAAAAGTTTATTTGCTGCTTGTGCCATTAATCCATGTGGAACATTTCTGGGAGAGGAATTGATACAGGGGAGTTATCAGGGTTTGTCTCCATGATGTCAGCCATATATGCCCACCATTTCTTGCAAATCTCTGTATTGCCGAGATCCTGGCTGCCGCTTTCACCCTCAATCTCTTGATAAGCGAAGAGGATGTTGGTGTCTTCGTCAAGGTATATGCTGTAATTGCGGACACCGCTTTCTGAAAGCAGCGCTTTGAGCTCTGGGAACAAATTAGCGTGACGACGCTTGTACTCTTCTTTACATCCTGGCTTCAGGAACATTTTGAAAGCTTCTCTTCTCATGATTTATTATTTTAAGTAGTTAAAGAATGTTAGTTATGATATCTGTCAGGGACTCAGACTTGTCGGTTGTTGATATGGTGTTTTTTGCCTTGTCTTGCTTCTCCTTTTCCATCTTCTGGACCATATCCTTAGCCATTTTGGCTTTTTCGATGCGTTCGATTTGAAGAATGAGTTTCTTTATCGTGGTGTCTTGTGCTGCGACAATCTCCTCCAATCTGTTGAGAGCCTCTTCACTCTTTTCAAGTTTTGTTTTCAGCAAATCCGTGGCAGTCTCCAGTCTTACGACCTTCGCTTCAAGATTCTCGTCTAACTCATCTTCTTTTTCTTGCCCAGTTTTGGATTTCAGGTATTGCTTGCCGTCAACACTTTCTGAGCTTGCCCTTTTAGGGCTTTCGCCATATTCGACTTTAGGTGCTGGCTTCTGTTTTATGTTGTAACTGTTTGTTTCTATGACAACAATGTCATTTTCATTTACGGGGATGCCAAATCCATCCTCGTCCTCAACAATCACAATGCCATTTTTGCGGATTTCAGTAATTTTCCCGCCGCCAACATCATTAAGAAATCTAACTTTATCTCCAATTTCCATTATTGTTAGTTTTTTGATGTGCAAATATAATGAAAAATGTGAATAGTAAAAATAAATATCATAACTTTGCAGCGTTTTGTCTGCAGTTTTGTGGTTTAAAGCTTGGACAGCAACTTAGAAACATTCTATATGAGTAAAAACTATTACGTTATAGCAATACAGCGATATTTCAGCATCACACCTTCATTCCTTTTACTTGCATCAATTCCTCTGCTTGTCTATGGCTATTATGAGGATGATGTGTGTTTTTGGATAGGCCTTGTCGCCACTGTCGCGATTCTTGCGATATCCCATATTGCAGTGTCATTATATGTTAGGATGTTTGGGGATTTTGCAACAAAAAGGCAGGTGAAATATGTTATGGACGTAATCAGTCTTGGCAAGGCACTGTCTCCAGAGGAATGTGAGACGATAAAGTCATATATGATAGAGGGTGGTGCTGGAAGCGTAGGATGTGTTGATGATTATATTCTGAAAGTGAATTGTATGCTGGAGGCGAAAGCAAAGAATGGCGATGCGGAGGCTAACTATTGGCTCGGCATGTATCAGCACCTTGTCTGCGAGGAAGAAAATCATAATTCTGTGGCATTGGAATTGATTGAGAGGTCTGCTGAAATGGGATGCGAAAAGGCTAAGAATGTGCTGAAAAAAGCTCGTAAATGGACGTAAAACTTAGATTTCGGCAAAAAGATTGTGTAAAGTTTTGTCAGTTGAAAAATTTGCAGTAATTTTGCCGACCGTTGGAAAAGCCAACGAATGAATAATAATTTTATAAACATTTTCAAAAACAAGAATTGTAATGATTATTGTACCTGTAAAAGAGGGTGAGAACATTGAGCGCGCTCTCAAGAAGTTCAAGAGAAAGTCTGAGAAGACTGGTGTTATTAAGGAAGTTCGTAACCGTAAGCAGTTTGACAAGCCATCTGTTGTAAAGCGCATCAAGATGCAGCATGCTGTTTATGTGAACAAGCTTCACCTCAACGAGGAGTAATCCCCGTTTTTGCTCTCAAAGAGAGATTAAGAAAATTCAGTCGAAATTCAATCGTTTGAACATATATATACAGTCTTGATTATTCAGACAATGCGATATGGAATCATGGACTGATCCCTTTCTTGAATATTTGAGGTCAGAGCGTAATAACTCGCCGCTTACGGTGGAGGCGTACGCTAAGGACCTGTCCGAATTTCAAGCTTTCATAGAAAGTCTAAACCCGGAGTGCAGCTGGGGCTCTGTAGAGTCTGCTGATGTCAGGGAGTGGATAATTTATCTTTTAGATGACCAGAAGCTTTCGGAATCTTCAGTAAATCGAAAAGTCAGCGCTTTGCGTACATATTATAGATATCTGCGCAGGATGGGTTGGGTGAACATAAACCCTATGGAACGAGTTGTTCCACCAAAGAAAAAGCGGCCTCTTCCTTCTTTTGTGAGGGAAAAAGAGATGGACAGACTATTTGAGATTACCGCAGAAGACAAAAGCTTTGTTGGTGTGAGAGATAGGCTCATCTTGATGATGTTCTATGAAACGGGAGTCAGACGCGCAGAACTGCTCGGAATGACAGATTCATGTGTGGACATGATAGCCAGGCAGATTAAGGTGACGGGAAAGAGAAACAAGCAACGAATCATACCATTTGGCGATGAGTTGTTTAAGGAGATAGGAGAGTATGTCGAGATACGAAATGCCAATTTTGGCAAGACGACATTCCTTTCTTTGTTTGTTTCTGAAAAGGGTGACCCTATGACGCCAAACCAAGTGACAAAAGTGGTGAAGGAGAATCTCTCCAAAGTTACGACAGTGGGCAAGAAAAGCCCGCATGTGCTGCGCCACTCATTTGCAACTGCGATGCTCAATAACAAGGCTGACCTCACTTCTATACAGAAACTGCTCGGTCATGAGAGTGTAGCAACAACAGAGATTTACACTCATGTGTCTTTTGAGGAGCTGAAGAGCGAGTATAAGAATGCTCATCCGCGTAAGAAGTGATGGCGCATAGTCAAACGATATATTATAAGAAAGGATAGGGTGTCGAGCCTTTTGTAAACTACATTTGCTTTTTCACCTTCATCGCAGATAATGCGAGAGGGTAAATATAAAGAAAATCAGACCAGTATTAAAAAAAAGTCTGTTAAAAATTTTGCATTTGAAAAATAATGTCTAAATTTGCACCCGTTTCGTATGGATTACTCTATGCGAACGGGAGTATGCCTCTTTAGCTCAGTTGGCCAGAGCACGTGATTTGTAATCTCGGGGTCGTTGGTTCGAATCCGACAAGAGGCTCAAAAGAGAGTGTTGTCTGTTCGATGCAAATCAATCCGACAAGAGGCTCGAAAGAAGAGAGAAGCTGGAAATA
>JAKSLL010000073.1 GCA_024401215.1 Bacteroidaceae bacterium | reverse complement strand
ATACGATTATCGAAACGAACTGTTTCACACTCAAGCGATTATGGGTGTGCGTGAATTTGTCACGTACAACGGCGAAGCTGTGCGAAGCAGGCAAAAGCAAGGAACTTTGAGCAGCACGGACACAAACTGGTACGCCGTCAAGATCTACACCGGCAAGGCAGCGATAGCCAAGTACCTCTACTCGCAGGGCATCGAGATGTACTCTCCTGTGGTGGGTGGCCAGGTCCTGTTCCCAGAGCTGACCTTCCTGCGCTGCAAACTGGAAGAAATCCAGAAAATCAAAGAAGACTGGTCCCGCAACCTCGTCCTCTACAGAACCGACGACCGCAAGTCTCCCCTGGTGATCCCGGACGCCGAGATGGAAAACTTCCAGACAGTCCTCCAGATCGAAGGCAAAGAATTCATCCCCCTGGACATCTACGACAAAACCTTCCTGGAAGGTCCGACAGTCCGAGTTCTCGACGGCCCGTTCAAAGGCGTGATCGGGGTCGTGAAGAGGATCAAGGGAGACAGGAGGTTGATTGTCTCTGTAGCCGGGATCGCCGCCGTAGCGACAGAATACGTGCCGCAGGAGTATTTGGAGAAGATTTAAAACGAAAAAGTTACACTAATAAATTATACATCATGTCAATTTTCAAAGACAAAGTCCTTATGATCACCGGTGGAACCGGATCATTTGGTAATGCAGTTCTCAACCGTTTCCTTCGTACCGACATCGCAGAGATCAGGATTTTCTCTCGCGACGAGAAAAAGCAGGACGACATGCGCCACGAGTATCAGGTAAAGTATCCTGACGTGGCTCACAAGATCAAGTTCTTCATTGGCGACGTCCGCAACCTCCAGTCTTGCCGCAACGCAATGCCGGGAGTTGACTATATCTTCCACGCAGCTGCCCTCAAGCAGGTACCATCTTGCGAGTTTTTCCCAATGGAGGCAGTCAAGACCAATGTTATCGGTACCGACAACGTCCTCACCGCAGCTATCGAGGCTAAGGTGAAGGCAGTCATCTGCCTCTCAACAGACAAGGCCGCCTACCCTATCAACGCAATGGGTATCACCAAGGCAATCGAGGAGAAGATTGCTGTCGCTAAGAGCCGCTACTCCGGCGAAACCAAGATCTGCTGCACCCGCTACGGCAATGTGATGTGCTCCCGTGGTTCTGTGATTCCTCTCTGGATCGACCAGATCCGCAACGGCAACCCTATCACCCTCACCGAGCCTAAGATGACCCGCTTCATCATGAGCCTCGAGGAGGCCGTGGATCTCGTGCTCTTTGCTTTTGAGAACGGCCAGAACGGCGACATCCTAGTTCAGAAGGCTCCTGCATGCACCATCCAGACTCAGGCAGAGGCTGTCTGCGAGCTCTTCGGCGGTAAGAAGGAAGACATCAAGGTCATCGGCATCCGTCACGGCGAGAAGATGTACGAAACCCTCCTCACCAACGAGGAATGCGCAAAGGCAGTGGATATGGGCGACTTCTACCGTGTACCTGCTGACAACCGCACCCTCAACTACGACAAGTATTTCGTTGAGGGCGACCAGAAGCGTT
This sequence comes from Bacteroidaceae bacterium, assembly GCA_024401215.1. GTDB lineage: Bacteria > Bacteroidota > Bacteroidia > Bacteroidales > Bacteroidaceae > Minthosoma. The sequence continues at coordinate 19,843 of JAKSLL010000073.1, read as the reverse complement.
GCGAACTCACTGAGTTCAACTCTGACAACACCCGTCGTCTGAACCTCGAGGAGACTAAGGCGAAGATCGCCAGCCTCGAATACATCCAGAATGAACTCAAGGGAATAGCAAACCTCGCTAAGTAAGATGAAAATCCTCGTCACAGGAGCCAAGGGCTTTGTAGGTAAGAATCTCTGCTCTCAGCTCAAGAACATAAAAGATGGCAAGGCAAAGTGGTACAACCTGCCTGAGCCGATCGAGGAGATCTTCGAGTACGATCTCGACTCCACTCAAGAGCAGCTGGACGCTTGGTGCAAGGACTGCACCTTCGTGTTCAACCTCGCTGGCGTGAACCGTCCGCAGGATCCTAAGGAATTTATGGAGGGCAACTTCGGCTTTGCTACCGTGCTGCTCAACGCTCTCAAGAAATACGGTAACAACTGCCCGGTGATGATCAGTTCATCAATACAGGCAACCCTCGCAGGTCGCTTCGGTACTAGCGAATACGGCAAATCGAAGAAGGCTGGCGAGGAACTGATGTTCCAATACGGACAGGAAACCGGAGCCAAGGTGCTGGTCTACCGCTTCCCTAACCTATTCGGCAAATGGTGCAGGCCAAACTACAACAGCGCAATCGCCACCTTCTGCAACAATATCGCCCACGACCTCCCTATCCAGGTCAACGACCGCTCAGTCGAGATGGAGCTCCTCTACATCGATGACCTCGTAGACGAACTTATAAACTCACTCAAGGGAGAAGGCAGCCGTTGCGAATTCGATGGAGTCGATACCGTCCCTACAGCCGATGGCCGGTACTACTTCGTTCCCGTCACCCACAAGACCACCCTTGGCGAAATCGTTGACATCATACAGGAGTGTGCCGATGCTGCAGCCAACGAAGGCGGCATCAACATGATCGAGCTCCCACAAGGCTCCCTCCGCTACAAGCTCATGACCACCTACCTCAGCTACCTCCCAAAGGAGAAAGCCATCTACGACCACAAGATGAACGTAGATCCACGAGGCAGCTTCACCGAACTAGTCCACTCGCTCAACTGCGGTCAGGTCAGCATCAACATCTCCAAACCAGGAATCACCAAGGGCGAACACTGGCACCACTCCAAGTTCGAGTACTTCACAGTAGTCAGCGGACATGGACTCATCCAGCTCCGTAACGAAGCCGACCCAACAGCCGAAGTTCTCAACTATGAAGTCAGTGGCGACCACATCCAGAGCGTCATCATGCTCCCGGGCTACACCCACAACATCATCAACCTCTCCGACACCCAGGACCTCGTCACAGTCATGTACTGCAACGAGATCTTCAATCCAGGAAGGCCTGACACCTATTTCGATCCAGTAGAAAAGAAATAAAAAAACAACATGGAAAAAACTCCAAAGTTCGATTACTCTGACGTAAAGTTCAAGGACAACGGTAAGCTCAAGCTCATCATCGTTGTCGGCACACGTCCTGAGATCATCCGTCTTGCAGCCGTCATCAACTCCTGCCGCAAGTACTTCGATGTCATCCTTGCCCACACCGGCCAGAACTACGACTACAACCTCAATGGCATCTTCTTCCGCGACCTCAAGCTTGCCGATCCTGATGTCTATATGGATGCAGTAGGAGACGACCTTGGCGCAACATGCGGCAACATCATCAACTGCTCATACAAGCTCTTTGCAGCCACCAAGCCAGATGCAGTACTCGTCCTTGGCGATACCAACAGCTGCCTCTCAGTCATTGGCGCAAAGCGTCTCCATATCCCAATCTTCCACATGGAAGCCGGCAACCGTTGTAAGGACGAATGCCTCCCAGAGGAGACCAACCGCCGAATCGTAGATATCATCTCCGATGTCAATATGGCATACTCAGAGCATGCACGTCGTTACCTTGCCGACTGTGGACTCCCTAAGGAGCGCACATACGTCACAGGTTCACCAATGGCAGAAGTTCTTCATCAGAACCTGGCAGAGATCGAAGCCTCAGACGTACATCAGCGTCTCGGCCTCGAGAAGGGCAAATACATCCTTCTGAGCGCCCATCGTGAAGAGAACATCGACACCGAGAAGAACTTCCTCTCACTCTTCAACGCCATCAACGCAATGGCAGAGAAGTACGACATGCCAATCCTCTACAGCTGCCACCCACGTTCACGCAATCGCCTTGCAGCCTCAGGTTTCGTACTCGACCCACGTGTCAACCAGCAGGAGCCACTCGGCTTCCACGATTACAACTGCCTCCAGATGAATGCCTTTGCTGTCGTATCCGATAGTGGCACACTCCCAGAGGAATCTTCATTCTTCACTTCTGTTGGCCACCCATTTCCAGCCATCTGCATCCGCACCTCTACCGAACGTCCAGAGGCTATCGACAAGGCCGACTTCATCATCGCAGGCATCGATGAGAAGTCCCTCCTTCAGGCTGTCGATACAGCTGTAGAACTCTGCAAAGACGGTCGCCACGGAATCCCTGTCCCAGACTATGTTGAAGAAAACGTAAGTACCAAGGTCGTGAAGATCATCCAGTCTTACGTAGGGATTGTTAACAAGATGGTGTGGAGAAAGTTCTAAACTCCATCCCATCACACTTTGAAAACTGACAAAACAAGCAGGTGCCAAACGGACCGAGATGATGCAGACCGAATCTGCCACCTGTTCCCAATTTAATATTTTACACATGATTCTCGACAAATCATTTCTCGATACCCTCTCTCAGCAAGCGTAAGAGAATCCAAGACTTCGACAGAATTACGACTTACGCACAAGACCATCAGATACCAGCCAATGAATGCTCAACGCACTGGAGTTGGGCACAATACTCCCTATCCACCGTCACACCAAGACCACAGAGACACTCGTGATGGTCAGAGGTAAGTTTCGTGAAGACTTCTACAACGTCAATGGAGAAGTTACCGAAAGCATCATACTCGAAGATGGTGGAGAAGTGCCAATGCTTCAGATTCCTGCAGGCCAATGGCACTGCCTTGAAGTACTAGAAGAAGGGACTATCATCTTTGAGGCGAAAGATGGGGCGTATGAGCCACTAAACGAAAGTAATGTCATGAGTAAGTGATATGAGAAATCGAAAGTTTAAATTATTTGCCATAATAGTATTAATTATTTTCTCCACTATAGGTGTTTATGCCAAGACTATAGTTGTTAACCCCAACGAGTCTATGCAGAAGCAGTTCTCGAGAAGGGCTACTTTTGTCATTCACGATGCAATTGATCTGAGAGGTACTACGTTGGTTATACCCCAAAAGTCCACATTGAGTTTTGAGGGAGGATCAATTGAAAATGGCTCCGTTGTCCTTAATAAGACAACTCTCAAAGGAACACCACATCTGTTGACCTCTGTCTCGGGTTCGGTTAAAAACAAGCAACTTCTTGTAGATTGGTTCATCAGAGAAAATGATTTGGACAACCTATTCAGCTATCACGCATACGCGCTTGTTGGATATAAGGAGCTCGTATTCTCTTTGCGAGATTATATCGTAACAGTTCATAAATCTTCTGATGGCATTCAGATAAGCAACAAAACCATCTTAGGCAATAATTGCACAATCCGCGCAAAAAAAGGCGGCAACCTAACCTACAGCACACTACCTATCTACAACTCAGAAAATGTAGCAATCCGAGACATCAACGTTATTGGCTCTGATGAGGCGTCTGATATAGAAGGTAGTCGTCACAACGTCTGTATAACAAAATGCAAAAATGTTAGGTTGGAGAATATTACCACTACAAATGCTTTCACCGATGGACTCTACCTCAGAGATAATGATGGTATAATCGTATCAAACTTGTTAGCCAAAAACAACGGCCGTCAAGGATGCTCTATTACGTCTGGTAAGAATATCACTATAAATAACTCTGTGTTCTCTGGCAGTTATCGCGTGCCACCAATGTCGGGATTGGATATTGAACCCAGCCTTCCAAACGATGTAATTTCAGGAGTATCTATTATAGGTTGTGAGTTCTATGACAATCGTGCGAATGGAATGGTGATATTCCTAAAAGAATGTAACCATATCTACGATGTTGCAATCAATGTCCGCGATTGCGAATTTCATAACAACAATACCAATATGTCGGTACGATCAAATCCTCATTCCGGAACAGGTCGTATTGTGATAGAAGGAAACGATTTCTCAAAATCAAAAGGAGCAGCTTTTCAGTCTATTTGTTATAGCAATGATCAAACGCCCAAAGTATTCTTTGTCAACAACAGAATTTCAAATGCCAATATGGGACAAGGGAAGGACGTAAGAGCTCAAGCTGCTTTCATTTCTATTCATAATGTGTCTTCATCACCTGTTAAGTCCGATTTTGGTAATATCACCATAGAAGGTGTTCGTTTGCATCAAGATGAGTCTATCCAGCAGAATATCTATCGAGCAGTAAGTCTTTATGTTGACGAAACTCAGCCTTATCAACTTACTGATGTTGAAATTCGTGACATTAAATATGATGAAGGGCATGAATTTACTGATAGTTATAATGATTATTTAGTCTATGTTCCACGCACGAAATACCATTCTGTAAAAATAGCTATCCCTCATACGATTTCGGTTAGCAGAAGCCTGTCTAAGGCAATAACACCTTCAGACCATATAGTGGTTACAGGTAATGAACTTGTTTCTTTGAAGGAACAAGTGCGAACTGACCTATTTGAGAAAATTGTGATTGAATGTAAAGGTTCAACGAAAATAAACAATATTTCAAGAGAAGTATTGCATTATGCCGATGGCTCTCAGTATCAAAATGAGCCTCTTGAAGGAATAATAATAATTGAAAAAGGAGTAATAAAGTGATAACAAATATGGAAAGAATAAAGTATGTCTGTTTCTTTGGCGCAAAGACAACAACACACAAACGTCATACGATTCAGTCAGCGACAACAAAATTGGAGTATATATTTTCTGTCTTAAACAGGCTTGGGTATGGCGTTGATATAATATCGAAATCAGATGCTGATGTAGATGGTTTTTGTTTTGATTTTGGTGAGTCAATAACCATGGGAAATAACAGATTAAAGACCTTCTTCAGTATTGGGTGCAGAAAAAATGGATTATTGCGAGTTAGCAAAATGCTGAACACTATACATATGTGCATTTGGATGTTGTTTAACCTACATAAGGAGGATATTGTCATTGCATATCATAGCCCAGGATACATGTCTCTTCTGTATTGGTTGAAGAAGATAAAGGGATTCACACTTATCGGCGAGATTGAGGAAATCTATCAGGACGTTAAAAAGTACAATGACTCGTTTTGTCACAATGAATATCGCTTCATTAACTGCTGTGATAAATATATATATCCAACCCAATTGCTGAATGATTCAATAAACAAAGAAGGAAAACCTTACTGCGTTATCCATGGTGTATATAGCATTGAAGAATCAAGAAATCTCTCATTTAATGATGGGAAAATTCATGTTGTATATGGAGGAACTTTTGACCCAAATAAAGGTGGCGCTGCTGCTGCTGCTGCTGCTGCTGCATATCTTCCAGAAAACTATCATGTTCATATATGCGGATTTGGTAGTCCAGAAGAAGTATCATCAATGAAGAAACATATAGCAGAAACACAAGAAAACTCAAGAGCAACAGTTACTTATGACGGACTCCTAGTTGGTGAAGATTATATTAACCATATTCAGAAGTGTCAAATAGGATTAAGCACTCAAAATCCAGAGGCTGCCTTCAATGCGACATCTTTTCCGTCAAAGATTTTAGTTTACCTTTCTAACGGGTTACGCGTTGTCACCATCAGAATTCCGGCTATCGAGACATCTGCAGTATCTGAGTGTCTATTTTTCTATGATCAACAAACCCCTAAAGAAATAGCAAGCGCAATTTTAAGAGTTTCTTTGAAAGAAGGATTCTCTGCCACCGAGATCATTCAGCGTGCTGACCATAAATTTGAAGTCGAAATTAAGAACCTCATTGAAAAGTAAAAGATGAATCTATTAGTAGAGTTACTCATTGCTGTTTTACTATCTGTTTTTGATGCATCTTTATCTACCTTTGTAGGGCTGCTCATCATAATAGTACTCGGCAATATAAGTGTTCTTTTATGTGGCAAGGACAATAGAAATAATGCCTCGCGATTGTTCCTTGGAATATTCAGCATATATTCTGTCATTGCATATATTTACAGTTTATCGTTCGGGCCATCTGAATGGTATCTTGTTTCTGATTCAATGCGATATATAGAAAGTTATGCACCGAGAACAATCTTGATGTTTGATAAAACTGATTTCTATAAATGCTATTTTGAATTTGCAGATTCAAATGCATTGTATAACGCTTCATTGAACCTCTGGGCCATGTTGGGTAATACAATAGATGATGCTACGGTTTATTTCATGACATTGTTCCAGACTTTGTTTGGATGCTTGTCAGGTATAGTCCTGTATCGAATTCTCTCGAAAAATCTAGAAGATTTAGATGCGGTTAAGCATGCATTTATCTTTATGACATGTTCTCATTTCTTATTTTATTCAGGAGTCATCATACGAGATATAGTGATTGTTTACTTCTACCTGAGAGCATTTGAAATAATCCTTAATAAATTTTCAACTACCAAACTATTGGAGATGATAGCCATGATGGTGATAGTCTGGGGTGTACGACTCTATTCTGGTCTTTACTATGGTGGATTAGTTGCATTTTATATTTTCATTAACACGTATAAAACCAGACTAAAGTTTGTGACAATACCTCTTTTTGCTATCGCTATGATATTTGTTCTATGTTCTTTGTTAGGTTCGGCTATTAGCGAGCAAACAATGGACGAGTTATCTGGATACGTTGATATGACAATGGAATCCGAAGCATCAAAAGGAGGCTTGATATTGACCTTGTATAAACTGCCTGCAGGTTTAAGTCAAATTGCAATTATGCTCTATGCCCAAATGGCTCCTTTCCCTTCTTATGTAGTAATGAAAGATGTAGCAAATTTCTCTAATCTTGTTATGTCTTTGACCGTTATGGTATATGAACTATTCTGGTTTCTTACATTCTACGGATTTGTATTAACGATTTTCTCGAAAAAGGGATTAAGATTTCTTTCTTTTGATGAGAAGATGCTGCTATTAGTTGCGATAGCGTTTATTCTGGTCAATACCGCCCATCCGGACATTCGCAGAATGATGCCGGTTTATCCAATAATTTATTACTTAAGTATTAAGGTAAAGCAATTAATGAACGATTCTTTATGGGAGAAAACATCACGCCAACGTTTATTGTTTGTTTGGGCTGGGCTGATGGCCGTATATCTGGCAATAAAAGGATTCTAAAAAGATGAAACGGATATTATTTGTTATACCAAATTATGACTATGGCGGTACGATTACGTCACTGTCCAATCTACTTCCACTGATTAATCATGAAGAATTTGCTGTTGACATCTATGCAATAACTCGCCATGGCATGGCATCACTGGAGTTGGGGAAATATGCTAAGATAATAGGAGGCATCCCCAAAACGTCAAACTACGAAGGCGAGATATCCCAAACTTCGCACATTGACCTTGCTACCATAGTGAGAAACATCAAGCGGCTACTTGTCAAGATCGGTATTGATATTTCGCCAATGGTATTTAAACGCATTGCAAAGTCTTTGAACAAAAATTGCTATGATGTAGTGGTCGCATACCAGGAGGGGCAACCAACTGCTCTTGCGAGCTACATTGAAGCAGGCTTCCATATTGCATGGCAGCACAGCGAGTATAGCCGGTTTATTAAATTGGTCAATCCAAACGTATACAAAAAATGTCTTCGTAAGTACGACAGGATTGTTAATGTCTCACAAACAGCCTGCTCTGATTTTGCATCATCAGCACCTGAATTTACGGATAAATTAAGAGTCGTATATAATTCGCTGAATAAGGAGTGTGTTGCCGAGAAGTCTGCAGAATCTATAGAACAATTAGGAGCAACCATCAATATCGTATCTGTCGGACGTATTGATCCGGTAAAGCGTTTTTCGGCAATACCTTCGATTTGTCGAATGTTACTGGATAAGGATATTAAACTTGATTGGTGGGTAATAGGAGGAATCGCAGATTCAGAGGAATACACTCGATTGGAAAGCGAGATTGCGAAATTCGGAGTTGAGTCTTGCGTACATATCCTCGGCAAGAAGCAGAATCCATACCCTTATATCAAGGCCTCGGATTTATTGGTTTGCCTATCATCGTCTGAAACATTTAACTACACCATTGCAGAAGCAAAAGCGCTTGGTATCCCTGTCGTTACAACCGATTTTCCTTGTGCAAAAGAGTTTGTGAATGATGGAATAAATGGACTTGTATGCGACATTGATCATATCGGAGAGGGGATATACAAAATGCTGACAGATGAAGTCTTATATAATAGGATTAAGGATCAGATGGTAAAAGAGGGTACAATGGAAGAAACTGTACGTGCTCAGTTTGCTGAACTTCTAAATAGCGCATCCTAATGAAAACATTGAACATTGATACAATTAAAAACAACAAAGGCATAGTTGCCAATGTTGTGGCTGCCTTTGCTATCAAGGGTGCCGGTATGATAGTCAGCTTGCTCTCAATGCCATTGTATTTGAATTATTTCAAAGACAATATGATCTTGGGTGTATGGTTTACTATACTGACTGTGGTGAATTGGATACTATCTTTTGATGTCGGCATAGGTAATGGTCTGCGTAATCACCTTACTACAGCTCTAGCGCATAAAGATTATGCAGAGGGCAAGAAACTCACTTCATCCGGTTGTTTCGTACTGGGGATTGTGACTGTTATTTTCAGCGTAATTGTCTTTACGGCAGTTCCATTAGTAAATTGGAACAGCATGTTCAATGTGGCAGAGACAGTTGTCACACGAGAATTGCTGGCTACCTGTATTGGCATAACCCTTGTTGGCATCTTGGTTTCGTTCTTTCTTCACATTATCCGAGGAATACTCTTTGCCTTACAGTTAGCGTCTGTTAACAATCTCTTACATTTAGTTACGAATATACTGTTAATAGCATTCCTGTTTCTTGAGCCATCTGCCGAAAGCGTAGAAGACAAACTATACACAATTTCTATTGCGTACGCCATAATTATTAATATACCCTATGTAATAGCCACACTGCATGTGTTCTGCTTTACAGAAATGAAGCATTGCCTACCAAGTTTCAAAGCGGTATCAAAAAAAGCATCAAATGCTGTTCTTGGATTGGGGATTTCTTTCTTTTTCGTGCAGATAATGTATATGATAATAACTGTCACGAATGAATGGTTCATTTCCAAATTCTTCTCGCCAGAATACTGTGTGGATTATCAAGTGTATTTCCGATTGTTTTCCTTGATCAGTAGCTTGCTGATGCTGGCAATGTCTCCATTGTGGTCGGCAATCACAAAGGCGTATGCACAGAAGCGCTACCAGTGGATTATCAAATTGCAGAGAGTGCTGTATGCTATCGCATTTGGTTGCATTGCTATACAGTGCCTATTAATACCTGTTTTGCAACCAGTGATAAATGTCTGGCTAAAAGAAAACGCAATCACTGTCAATTATCTTACAGCATCATACTTCTTACTTTATGGTGTTGTGAGTATTTGGATTGCCATACAGTCAACTGTTGTTGCAGGTTTAGGTAAGCTGAAAACTCAATTATGGTTTTACGTCTTTGCTGCTATATTTAAGATTGTTGTGATAGTAACAGCCTCTCATTACACAAATGATTGGTCAGTTGTCGTACTGGCCACCGGTCTTGGTCTGTTACCTTATTGCATCGTGCAACCAATATACGTAAACAAGTCACTTAAGGAATTAGAGTTAAAAAATCAAGATAATGAGTAGCATATTTCATAAGTTTAGAGAAACGTCTTTAGGCAGCTGCTTGGGCGGAATGCGCACATTCTGGAAAGAATATTGTGTTAACTATCGTAAGAAATTTGGTTATTGTCATCCTACAGCAACAGTCACACGCCCGTTGGTTGTCAAAGGGCCACAGAATGTATTCCTTTATGAGGATACAAAGATAACGAATGCCGTCATCATGACGCCAGTGAAGAAGTTCATCATGAAAAAGCATTCTTCTGCAGTGGAAGGTTTGAAGGTGATTACAGGAAATCATGAACGTAGAGTAGGACGTTTCTTCCGTACCATAGGTCTTGACGAGAAAGCAGCAGGACTGGAAGGCGATGTTATCGTTGAAGAAGATTGCTGGATAGGCGTGAATGTGACTCTACTTATGGGTGTTACTGTTCGCAGAGGTTCTACTGTTGCAGCCGGAGCTGTTGTGTCTAAATCTACCCCTCCTTATAGTATCAATGGCGGCATCCCCTGCAAGTTCATAAAGTTTTATTGGACTATTGACCAGATTTTGGAACATGAGGCCCAGTTGTACCCGGAGGAAGAAAGATATACGCGCGAGCAACTACAAGAGATTTTCGCGAAATATCAAAATAAAAAATAAGGCGCTTTGCAGCCCCTAATTCATATTTGCAAAAGTGAGAAACAATAACTTTATATTATTACAACACAACAAATATGTAATGAAAAAAATACTCTACATCGGAGGCTTCGAGATGCCGGATAAGAATGCCGCTGCACAGCGTGTGATGGCGAATGCCTTGCTGCTCCGTGAGATGGGTTTCGATGTCTCTTTCATAGGCCCAACCAAGAATAGATCGAATGCTGTGGTCGAGGTTGATGGATTCAAGTGTGAATATGTTGATTATCCTAAGTCTATTGGCCAATGGCTGAATTACATAACAGAGTTTGTACGCGTCGAGGAGGTCATAGCTCACAATCCGGATTACGTGGTTTTGTATAATTTTCCTGCTGTGGCATCACTGAGGATATTGAAGGTTTGCCATAAGAATGGAATAAAGGTGATACACGACCTAACAGAATGGGAAAGTACTCGCGGTTGGAGTCCTAGAGAGATTATTCGTAAAATAGATATTTCCCTTAGGATGAAATACTGTATGAAAAAAATGGATGGTGTTATTGCCATCAGCCGCTATCTGTATAATCGGTATAAGGATTATACTAAATGTATATTGGTGCCACCTACAGTAGATCTCACAAATCCGAAGTGGAATCGTGAACGAGAACTGAATGCGAGCAAGGATGTGAACTTGGTGTATGCGGGAACCGCTGGTTTTGGCAATAAGGACAAGCTGAATGTTATCATTGATGCGATAAACTCATTTCCAAGCATCAGACTAACAGTCATCGGCATGACCGAGGAACAATACATTCAAGGCTATGGACAGATGCCATTAAATTGCAAAAATGTGGAGTTCCGTGGCCGTGTGCCTCATGCTGAAGCAGTAAAGGCTGTTTGTGATGCCGACTTTCAGATGCTGATACGGGACAATACTCTAAAGAATAAAGCCGGCTTCCCGACCAAGTTTGTAGAATCAATGAGCTGTTGCACCCCGTTGATAGCAACTCTAACTAGCAATATAGGTGATTATCTTAAGGATGGCGTAAATGGCTTCGTTGTTGATGATGAACAGACTTTGTTCAATGTGCTCTCTCGTATACTGGCATTGAGCAAGAGTGAAATCATTGCCATGAAGCAACATTGCAAAGATTTTACTGGCTTTGACTACAGAAGTTATAATTCAGAATTTGAAAAACTCTTCCAATAAGATAGAAAGATGCTTTTCAATACTCTGAACTTCATTATCTTCTTTGTGGCAGTGGTGGTGACATACTACCTGCTGCCAAAGAATAGTTGGCGTAAGGTGTTCCTGTTGGGAGCGTCTTACTATTTCTATGCGTGTTTCAATGTGACAATGCTGGCGGTATTACTGTTTGAAACTGCATTGGCGTATTGGTTTGGATTGTCAAAGAATAAGATTAAGACCAGCTTAACAACTACTATCGTTATTCTGCTCTTGCCATTACTTTGCCTCAAATACCTGAACTTCCTGATGGGTACTGTGGGCGATGTGTTGGCTTTGAGCGGAGCATTGGTAGAGATGCCATCATTTGAGTTGCTGTTGCCTATCGGCATCTCGTTCTACACCTTTATGGCTGTTGGCTATGTGGTGGATGTGTATAAGGGCAAGATAGAGGCAGAGAAGAACCTGCTGGACTTTGCGCTATTTGTAGGATTCTTCCCTCAGATAGCAAGTGGTCCTATCGGTCGTGCTGGTCAGTTGATTCCACAGCTGAAGGAGAAGCAACCTTTGCTATATGCCAACATTACGGCAGGTGCGAAGATGATGCTTTGGGGTTATTTCATGAAGTTGGTGGTAGGCGATCGTGCCGGTATCTATGTTGATACAGTTTTCGGCAACTATGCGCACCACAATGGCGCATCATTACTGTTGGCAACTTTCATGTACACCATACAGATCTATTGCGACTTTGCAGGGTATTCTCTTATCGCGATAGGTTGTGCAAAGATGATGGGCATAGAGCTGATGGAGAACTTCCGCAGACCTTATTTCGCAACCTCGGTGGCAGACTTTTGGCGCAAGTGGCACATCTCGCTCTCCACTTGGTTCCGTGATTATGTCTATTTCCCATGTGGAGGTAGTCGTTGCAGTAAGTTGAAGACCTATCGCAACCTGATGATCACTTTTCTTGTGAGCGGATTATGGCATGGAGCTGCCTACAATTTTATTCTTTGGGGCATATATCATGGAGCCAATCAGGTGTTCGGTAAGGTATTGCAGCCGATGAAGGATACTTGTAGAAAGGTTCTGCACATAGGCGATACGAGCATTGTTCGCAAGGTGTGGGACATTTGCCTTACCTTCTGCCTGATAGCATACGGATGGATGCTGTTCTATGCTCCTGATATGCAGTTCATCGTGGATGTGACTAAGGGGTATGTGCATCTGGGTACTCCATACATCCATCAGACAACCATCTTCTTCTTTGCCATTGGATTCGCTTTGTTGCTTCTGAAGGATTTCAAGGATGAGTTCTATGCTGAGAAGGTTGCTTCGATCAAAGAGAAGCATCCGAAATTCAGCATCTGTTGGAACTATGTGAAATTTGCCGCTCTCGCCATTTTGATTGTTTGGATTGGCGTGCTTGGTGGCGGTCAGTTTATATACTTCAAATTCTAAGGAGGCAGCATTATGAAAGAATTAAAGAAAGTATTGATAGGATTGGTTTCAATCATCGTGCTTCTCGTTGTGGCAGACTGGGCAGTGGGTACTTGGAGTGAGAAGATGTACTATAGCTCTAAGTACGGAATGTACAGAAGACAGGTGTATTGTCTAAAGGAGTCGAATGACGAACTGATGGTGATGGGCTCTTCTCGTGCAGCGCACCACTACGTACCACAGATACTGTCCGACTCGTTGGGTATGACCTGCTATAATGCTGGTAGTGATGGAGAGTGTATCTACTATCATTATTGTTTGCTGTCAGCAATGATTGAACGAGGTGCAACCCCCAAAATGGTAATCTATGAAGTGATGAACCTGGATGCAGAAGTGTCAGGTGGTGCAACCTTCACGCTTGATGCAGCCACGGACAGATTGGCACCTCATTATGGAGAGTATCAGGCTATTGATAGTCTGTTTGCACTGAACGGATGGAAGGAGAAAGTGAAAATGCTCTCGAAGTCTTATCGCTATAACTCAAAGTTGGTGCAGACTATCAAGTGCAACTTCCTGCCTGAGAAGGAGGATAGAGGCTATGAAGCATTGAACGCCAAGATGAATGTGGCGTTGTATGAGAAAGATGCAGCCGCAAGATCTGAAGGCTTAAAGAGGGCGGTCAAGATAGAAGAGCGCAAACTGGAGTATATGGAGAAGTTCGTCAGTCTATGCAAGACAAATGGCATTGAACTGGTGTTGTGCTATTCGCCATATTATCACAACACTCCTTCGGAAGGTATATACAAGATTCAGGAGGTGGCAGAGAAATATAATGTGCCATTCTATAAATTTGCCACCGATGAGGAGTATGACAATCCAGAATTGTTTAATGACGAAATGCACCTGAATGATGAGGGTGCAAGAAGATATACTGAAAAGCTAATACGTAAAATCCATGGATAAAAGAAAAGTAAGAGACGGGTTGCGACTGATGGGTGCAGTCCTTTGCAGTTGGATGTATCTGCCACACATCGTGCTGTATTACTGCAAAAGAAGTCTAAACAAGATGATAAAAGCTGACTTGGCTAGACGTGAGCAGAAGTCAGCCTTGCGGATGCCTAAGGGATGGATGTTCCTGTACTATCTGCATAACGACCGTTACTTCCGTACGCTATTCTACCATCGAATAGGAGCAGTGATGGCTATGTTAATTGGTTGGTGGAGACCAGGAGACAGGTATTTTGTGATCTCGAAGACTACGAAGATTGGCGAGGGTGCGTACATGGCGCATCCGTTTGCTAGTGAGATAAACGCAAAGTCTATTGGAAAGAACTTCACTTGCCGCCATCTTACTACTCTCGGCAACAAGCAAGATGGTGACAACGAGAGCCGTCCAGTGATAGGTGATAATGTGACACTGGGAGTGAATGTTACCATCATTGGCAATGTCACAATCGGTAACAATGTGACAATTGGTGCTGGTAGCGTGGTTGTGAAAGATATTCCCGATAATTCTGTGGCCGTTGGTAATCCAGCCAAGGTAATCAGGACAATACAATAGTGAACAAATTGAAATAATGGAAAAGAAAAGAATACTATTCTTAGCAAATCATTTCATCACACTCTTTTCGTTCAGAAAGGAGATGATAAATCGTATGGTGGAGGAAGGTCATGAATTGTATCTTTCGCTGCCTGAGAGTGAGGAAAACGAGTATTTCGAGAAACTGGGCTGCAAGATTGTGCCTACGATGATTGATCGCCGTGGAGTGAATCCGGTGAAGGACCTGAAGCTGATTCGTCAGTATAAGAAGATTATCAAGGAGGTGCATCCGGACATCATCTTCTCGTACACCATCAAGCCGAATATCTACGGTACGATGGCGAGCAACGGCACCGGCAAGAAGCAGGTGTGCAACATCACGGGTACGGGTGCTACGTTCCTGAAGCGTTCGGTGGTGAGCACCATCTGCGAGATGCTGTACAGAATGAGCGTGAAGAAGTGCTACAAGGTGTTCTTCCAGAATACAGGCGACAGGGACTACTTCTTGGAGCATGGTATGGTAAGGCAGGACAACTATGCGATGCTGCCTGGTTCGGGCTGTAACTTGATGCAGCATGCCTTCAAGCCTCTGCCTGAGGGCGAGCAGATAAACTTCATCTACATCGGTCGTGTGATGAAGCTGAAAGGCATTGACGAGTATCTGGCTTGCGCTGAGATGACAAGAAAGAAGTATCCGCAGACGAAGTTCTACATTGCTGGTTGGAACGAGGAAGAGGAATACATGCACAAGGTGGAAGAGGCTCAGAAGGCCGGTTGGGTAGAGTATATTGGCTTCCGTAAGGATATAGACCAGTGGATAGAGAAGTGTCACTGCACGATACTGGCTTCATACGGTGGCGAGGGTGTGCCTAACGTGCTGCTGGAGTCGGCAGCTACGGGCAGAGTGTGCATCGCTTCGAAGATAAACGGTAGCAAAGACGTTGTGGATCACGGTGTGACCGGCTATCTATTTGAGAAAGGTAATGCCGAGGATCTGGCGGCTCAGGTGGAGAAGTTCATCTTGCTGAACCCTGAGGAAAAGGCACAGATGGGTAAGGCCGGACGCGAGAAGGTGGAGCGTGAGTTCGACCGTGAGATCGTGGTGAAGGCTTATCTAGAGGAGGTCTATTCTTGTTAGACATGGCAAATATCGAAGAACTGTTTTTTGAACTAATTAGAGTTGCTATAGGCTATCAGGGAAGCCTATCTTCTATCCCATCTGAAAAAGAATGGGATAGGCTGTTCATCTTGGCGCAGAAACAGGCACTGATCGGTATCTGCTTTGCTGGAATTCAAAACTTATTAGAGAGCAATACCCTCGCAGATATCGGATTGAAAGAAAAACAGTATTTGACCTGGATGGGGCTGGCGACTAGGATTCAGCAAAAAAACGAGGTGATCAATCAGCAATGCGTCAAACTGCAAGGCAAGTTGTTAGATGATGGTTTTGAATCTGTCGTTTTGAAAGGTCAAGGAGTCGCGCAATTGTACGGAAAAAGACTTTGCAAACTACGCCAGTCTGGAGATATTGATTTGTTCCTCCGTAGTGAAATGAATCAAGTCGTTTCATATGTTCAAAGAATTGCTCCGACCAACGAGATCAACCATAAGCATGCTCAACTACACATATTTGACGACACCGAGGTTGAACTTCATTACATAGCCGCAGAGTTACACTGCCCGTGGCAGGATAAATATTTGCAAGACTTTTTCAAAGCACATACCGAGAAAAAGGAGAGAGAACTTGAGGGTGCAGGAGTAATACTCGTTCCAGAAACTGATTTCAACATTGTACACCTGATCACTCACTCATACCGGCATTTATTCGGAGATGGGATTGGACTGAGACAGGTCATGGATCTGTTCTTTGCTATAGAATCGACAAAAAACGATGGCCGGAATATGTCGAACATTTCGGAAGTCGTGCGTAAGGCTGGCATGGGAAAATTCATGTCTGCATTGACCTGGGTTCTAAACTTTGTGTTTGGCATGGATGTCACAAAAATGCCGTGGGAGCCTAATGAGAAAACTGGGCGTTTCCTTTTGAATGAAATACTTGCCACCGGAAATTTCGGTAAGTACGACACAAGGATTAATCGGCAAAGCGAATCCCGCTGGCAACGTTTCTGGCGAGTTACCCGACAGAACCTCAGACTATTCCAATTAGCCCCATGGGAGGTCATCTGTACCCCGATATGGAGAATATGGCACTTCATCTGGATGAGGAGCCACGGATATACGCAAGGATAATCCCTGCTGCGCTATGATCATTCTTCTGACACCGTTTCTAGTACTGGCAATTTTTATTCTGTCTATTGTTCTCCTTGCATGCAGGAAGAAAGTAGTCGGATTGACCTTTCTCGCTATTCTTATTCTAATAAACGCCTGGGCGCAGTGTTTTGCTCTACACCCATTCCCACACAAAGAAGGAGAGTTGAAAGCAATGTGTATGAATATCCATGTGGCTCAGGATCAAGAAAAAGCACAGGCTATTATTGATATTATTAAAGAGAACGATCCAGATATTCTGTGCGTATCTGAGTTCTGGAAAGGAAAATCAGAAGGCATTGATACTCTATTACAGAATGAACTCGGATACCGGAGGGATTGGAGTTGCCACGGGCTCGGATATTTTAGCAAATTTCCTATTTCTTCCGTATCCCATATCGGGCCTCGAAAATCATATGGCCTTTCAACCGCTAAGATTGTTTTCGATAATGATACTTTGTGCATTGCTTTATGTCATTTGGCTAGTAATAACATCTCGGCAGAAAACAACACAAGAGCTGACATTGACAGTGTGAGAACATCTAATGAACTTCGCAACTACATTAAGAATATCTCTCTAGCCGGAGAAAAACGAAAAGGTCAGGCAGAGGAATTGAATCAAAATTTGACATTCGCTCACCCCACCATTGTCCTCGGCGATATGAACGACCTCTGGGGCTCCGGTGCCCTCCGCACCTTCCAGAAAGCGGGCCTCAACGATGCCTGGTGGCACGCCGGCTTCGGCTACGGCTCCACCATCCATCACCCACTCCCCTTCCGCATCGACCACATCCTCTACTCCCCTCACCTGAAAGTCCGTACAGTAAAGCGAATCAAGACCCATGGCCTGAGTGATCATGATGGAGTTGTTGCGACATTTGATGTGAAAATGAAAACGAAAATCAATTGACATGACACAAGACGAATACCGGGGAAAGCTACTTTCCATGCACGGCGAAATCTTGGAGGAGATAAGGAAAAGCTTACCGAAAGAATCCGCCCTTAAAAGTGAATCGTTTCAATTGTATAACCACCTTTTGACAAATGTTGAGAGCCGATTAAACTACCTCTCGGCCACGGAGAAAACATGGATGGAAAACTATGAATGGAAATACTATCTGGCAACTGCGAGATTGTTCCGTTCCTTCTATGATGTCTGCGAAAAGCTTCATGACTATGACTTGGCTTGTTCCACAGTTAGATCTATAGCGGATAGATTGGCAATTTCCGCTTTGATATTTAATAGCGGTGATGTTGCTGAAAAAAAATTTCGTTTGGCACTTTTTGCGTTGGATACGATCGATAGCTGCTTAGACCTTCTAAAAATTAAAGAAGAGAATACGGTCGTAGAATTATTCAGTACAGAAGAGTTTGAACTAGAACGTCTTAGAGAGTTGAATGAATGGAGACTATCCTTTGAGGAGGTGATTACTGATGTTGCCCCTCAAGTAGAATGCTTTGACCCCGAAGATATCATTAATAAAAAGAATTGGAAGTTTCGTCGTAAGCGTCAGATAAGAGAAAAGAAGCAATATAGTTGGATAGAAATGTATGCAATGATTCCTTATGGCAAAATATGTGGAATCGAAAAATATTTCTCAAACCTTTCCCAAGCAACACATGGCTTGTTCGGAACTGCTTTTAAGTTTGATGAAAACAAAGAGGAAAACTTTTATACCCCACTATTATTTGCGACTGACTTGCTTATATGTTTTTCGCAAATTTTGAATACAAAACCTTGGGATGAAGCGTAAATTATCATTAGAATGAAAAGAAATGAACCACCTATATTCCTGTGGGCTAATACCCCAGTGGAACTAAATGATAGCATTATTTATCACTATACGAAAGCCGAATCTCTCATCAAAATCTTGGAAAACATGTCATTAAGGCCTTCTTTGTTTAATCGCCTAAACGACTTATCTGAAGGAAAGGTGAACTGGTTATGTTACGATTTTGACACAGTTTCAAATCAACTGTCATTTGAAGATGATTTTATACCGAATAACTGTGGCTTAATTTCATTTACATCAAATTATACTAAAGGAATATATGGTTCCGGTACAATAGTATCTGGAGCAAATAGACCTAGAATGTGGGCACAATATGCGGAAAATAATTATGGTGCATGTATTGCGTTCAGGAAGGATATTTTGTTGAAAAAGATCAATCAACTCGTCTCGAAAAAAAAGGATGATCGTTTTGCCGTTATTGAGAAAGTTAATTATACATATTTGACATCAAACGAAGTTCCTCCTAAAAGAACTGATCCAATTACATTCATAAAAGATAATTACAGAAAGTTATTCTTCAATAAGGATATTGATTGGAATGGCGAGGATGAAATAAGATATCTTGGAATCAACATGCCAAAGGAAATACCCATTGAGGGCGCGATTCAATATATCTGTTTTGGATCTAAATTTTTTACTCCAAGAGATGATGGGAAAGATTATGGTTTACAACTAGTAAAACTACTAAATGATCCAGATTCAAAGTGTCATGGATTGTTTAATGATCATTCCTTTTCTCAAATTCAATGCAATGCAAATGGCTATTTCGAACAAATCGAAGTCGATTGGATTCTAAATGTTATAGAAAGACTCAGAGAAGATAGCGAAATAGCGAACGATCTTTTTCGTAAAATGCAGCAAAATTATAATAAGCACCAGAGGTAATAATCCATAAGGAATCTTCCCGCCCAGGCGCGCCGATGACAACTGTCTGCAAGCCAACTAGGCGGGGCTGCGATGACTTCTATGACACCACGACAATATAGCCCGACATCAATATATCCCGATAAACATCTAAATAAACATATAACCCGAAACAGACATATATACCTATAAATCAAGATAATACTTTAGATCATGCCACAATACATCCTCTACCCCCTGATCCTAGCGCTCCTGTTCCTTCTGGAGCGGATCTACTTCCACATCGCGGATCACTTCAACATCATTGACAAGCCTAACGAGCGCTCGTCGCACTCGACGATCG
>JAKSLL010000072.1 GCA_024401215.1 Bacteroidaceae bacterium | reverse complement strand
GGCTTTGACGTGAAAACGCTCTCTTGTCTCTATATCGACAAGCCAATGAAGGCTCACACCTTGATGCAGACGATTGCACGTGCTAACCGTGTAGCAGAAGGTAAGTCGAATGGTCTTGTCATTGACTATATAGGTATTGTGAAAGCACTCCGCCAAGCGCTGGCTGATTACACTGCTAATCCTGGTGGCGGTGAAGGTGGCAACGATCCTACCGTCAACAAGGAAGAACTCATAAAGAATGTTTGGAATATCATTGCAACAGCTGAGAATTTCTTGTATGAAAAGGGATTTGAATTACATGAACTCATTGATGCTATGTCATTTGAGAAGCTGTCACTCTTGAAGAAAGCCGCTAATCTGTTATGTGATACAGTAGAAACAAGAAAGTCGTTCTGCACATTTGCTACAACATTGCTCAAACTTTGGAAATATCTCGACCGTGAAGATATTACAGAAGATATGCGTAAGAAGAAGGATGCTCTGGAGGCCATCTACAAGGAATTGCAGAAAAAGCGCAAGCACGCTGACATCACCGACCTGAGTGTGGCAATAAATGATATAGTTAATGAGCATCTTGAGATTGATACACAGCAAATGATGGTTGCCGAAGGCGGTGGTCGTAGATTCGACATTAGCGGCATAGACTTCGATTTGTTGCGTCGTGAGTTTGCTAAACGAGAAGACAAGAATCTTGTCCTGCGTGACATTCAAGACTTGCTTCAGGAGCGTTTGGCTCGACTGCTGGCAGAGAATCCATCGCGCATCAACTTCTACGAGAAGTATCAAGAAATCATTCTGGCATACAACCAGGAACAGAATCGCGCAACGATAGAGAAGACTTTCGAGGAGTTGATGCATCTGTCCCAAGCTCTCAGCGAAGAAGAGAAGCGTTATGTCAGGGAAGGTTTCAAGAGTGACGAAGAACTCTCGCTCTATGATTTGTTGCTGAAGGACAATCTCTCGAAGCCAGAGATAAAGAAACTGAAGGATGTCGCAATTGACCTCCTTGCCAAGATTAAAGGACAGTTGGCTGGTATGGATCATCCGTTTGACAAACCAGCGACTCGT
Source organism: Bacteroidaceae bacterium (assembly GCA_024401215.1). Classification (GTDB taxonomy): domain Bacteria; phylum Bacteroidota; class Bacteroidia; order Bacteroidales; family Bacteroidaceae; genus Minthosoma. The sequence goes on along the minus strand of JAKSLL010000072.1, from coordinate 20,471 downwards.
GCAACACTCTTCATCACTATCCGCGATGTGCTGTGGCAGGAACTGCCTGAGAGTTATAGCGAGGAAAGCATAAACTACTACCGCGATACCATCTACAACTATGTTAGTCAAAGATATGGCGGTGTGGCATAAAAATATATAGTGAATAAGGATATAGTGAAAAACGAGAGAAAATTATTGTTTTACGATAATTTTTTCTCGTTTTTATTTGGAGTTTAGTTTTTAAAGCTATACCTTTGCACTGTGTTTGATTATCGATAAACAATAAATTATTAAAATAAAACAATAATATAAGATGTTGCAATGAAGAAGAAATTCAATTTATATTGTACCTTGCTTTTTATAGCAATAAGTTTGGGCATGGTGTTGGAATCTCTACAGATAGGGAGAGTTTTCTATATCTGCTGTAGGTCGGGATATGAAGCCGTTATTCATAGAGAAATGAATGTTGATTTTTCTGATAAAGGGGTGTCTGCTATTGAGGTTCTGCCTAAAAATCTGTTTGAATCAACAAGCGACAGTATCGTGAACACCAAGACAGGGGAGAAAAGTCCGATAATGATTCTTTCCATGGTGGCATTCTCGGAAAAAGGAGAGAACAGCGAAGTCTATATGTGGGAAGACCGTATCTTTGGCTTTATTAGTTATCTGCAGCTGGCTTTGGTTGTTGGTTTCTGGGTGGTGTTCATAAAGCTTGTGTTGCTGGTCAACAAAGGTCATGTGTTTGAGGAGAAGATAGAATCGCTGCTGTCGTGGGGTGGCTGGATTGTTTTTGCCATTTATGTTTTTTTGTGGGTGGAGACTCTCAGCCTGTATTTGTTCAACCAGAGACTCTTTGAGTTTGAGCAATATTCGGTGGAGATACTCAATTACCCGGAATCGGCATTGCTCTATACTGCCTTCGGAATGCTGCTGATGAGTCAAATCTTCAAGATAGGCAGGAGAATGAAGGAAGAGCAGGAACTGACAATTTAATCATGGCGTAACGATATGAGTATAATAGTAAATCTTGATGTGATGATGGCTAAGCGCAAGATATCGTCGAATGAGCTTGCTGAGCGTATAGGCATCACACAGGCCAATCTTTCGGTGCTGAAGACTGGTAAGGCGAAGGCTGTGAGGTTTACCACTCTTGCTGCTGTGTGTAGAGTGCTCAACTGCCAGCCGGGCGACATACTGGAGTATGTTGACGATGGAGAATAAATTACGTAATTACTTATTAATTATAAAATGAAATGAAGAAATATTTGATGCCTATAGTGCCAATTTTGGTGTATTTCTTTTTACAGGTATTCTTTGCTGTTCTGATTATCGGATTATATATGGTTGCTAATTGGGATGAGATGTCAGCCTTTTTTAAGAATGTGAAATATGGTGACGGTGTTCTGCCTTCTGATATGATGCCTCAGGTATGTTTAAGTCTTATTTTTAGCGGTCTGTTTACTGTGGTGTTGTGTTATCTGCTGAAATTTGCGAATGCGAAGCATGCCACGAATTTTGCTGCTGTGAATTGGAGGTTCGCTCTGATAGGCTTATGTGGCTTTGTTTTTATAGTGTTCGCCACCGATGTCGCAGTCGAGATGTTTGATTTGCCAGACGAGATGGGTGAGATTTTTGCTATGATGAGTGGCTCGGTGGTCGGTGCCCTGTCAATAGCTGTTTTTGGACCGATTGCGGAGGAGTATGTGTTTCGTGAATGCTGTATTGGATACATGGTGCGTCACGGAGTGAAACCGTGGGTAGCTATCATATCTTCTGCTGTGGTTTTCGGACTCGTACATGGCAATCCTGTTCAGATTCCTTTTGCAATGGTTGTGGGAGTGGTCCTGGGCATGGTTTACTATAAGACAGGCAATATTGTTGTGAGCAGCATGCTTCACATCATCAACAACTCCGTCTCCGTTATCATGTATGCTCATTACGGTTCGGAGGCAGAAGAGATGACTATGGAGAGTTTGTTTGGTGGCAGCACAGCCCTTGTCATCGCTTTGGCTGTTGTGGCAGCAGGTGTGGGAGTGGGTATCATGTGTTACTACTGGAGGAAGCATCCTGACACCAATGTGGAGAGTTTCAAACAGCGTTGTTTATGCGGGGATTAATGGTGGAAAATAGTAAATATAACAAATATGAAACAGTTTATCAAGTATGTATGCGCTACCGTTGTGGGTGTGTTCCTGGTAGTGGCAATTCTGTCAATCCTGTCAATTATGGGATTGATTTCTATGGCGGCTTTGAGTGATTCGTCAACAACACAAATTCAAGACAAGTCGGTGCTTGTGCTCCAGCTTGAAGGTTCGATAGAAGAGCGTTCGGAGGAGAATCCTTTCTCCAAGCTCATGGGCAACTCTGTACTCGAAAAGCAGGGGCTTGATGACATTCTCTGTGCTATCGATAAAGCAAAAAAGGATGAAAAGATTAAGGGCATATACATCGAAGCGGGCAATTTTGAAGGTGCTATGCCTTCAACTCTTCAGGAGATCCGCAATGCGCTTGTCGATTTCAAGAAAGAGGGTAAGTTTATCGTTTCATACGGAGACACTTACACTCAGGGCGCATATTATCTCTGCTCTGTGGCAGACTCTGTGGTGATCAATCCTCAAGGCATGATAAACCTCTGCGGACTTGCAAGCCAGGTGGTGTACTATAAGGATTTCCTCGATAAGATAGGAGTGGAGATGCAGGTGGTGAAAGTCGGCACCTACAAAAGTGCTGTCGAGCCGTTCCTCTTGAGCGAGATGAGTGAAGCCAACCGTGAGCAGATTGAGGTGTATGATGGAGAAATATGGGGCGAGATAACCAAAGCCATCAGTAAGAGCCGTGGTGTGAAAGTGGACAAGCTCAACGAACTCACAGACTCTGCCGTCTTCTTTGCGCAGCCAAAGACTTATCTCAAAGAAAAGCTTGTTGATAAGATAGCTTTCAGCGATGAGGTGTCAGACATAATAATAAACATGATGGGCGGTGATGACTATAACACGGTGTCGGTGACCGACCTTGCTGGCGTGGATGACGACTCATCAAAGAGCCTCTATGGCGATGTCGTGGCTGTGTATTACGCTGTAGGCGACATCGTGGATGAGGATGAGAGCGGAGGCTTCGACTCTGAGCCGCAGATTGTGAGCAAGGATGTGATACGCGACCTCAAAGAACTTGCTGACGATGATGATGTCAAGGCTGTTGTGCTTCGTGTCAACTCAGGCGGCGGTTCGGCATACGCAAGTGAGCAGATTTGGCATCAGGTGATGAACATTAAGGCAAAGAAGCCTATAGTGGTCAGCATGGGCGATATGGCTGCGTCAGGAGGCTATTACATCAGCTGTGCGGCAGATTATATCTATGCGGAGCCAACAACACTCACAGGCTCAATTGGCATCTTCGGCATGTTCCCATCAGCAGGCGAACTCATCAACAATACCCTCGGAATACATTTCTGCACAGTAAAGACAAATGAGCATGCGGATTTCGGCGATATCTCCCGCCCATTCACAGCCAGCGAGCGCAACATCATGCAGCGTTATGTGAATGATGGCTACGAACTCTTCACCAAGCGTTGCGCTGACGGACGCAAGATGAAGCAGGAAGATATTAAGAAGATAGGCGAGGGCCGTGTGTGGACAGGGCTTCATGCAAAGCAGATAGGTCTCGTTGATGAGCTTGGCGGCTTAAGCGCAGCAGTGAATAAGGCAAAGAAGCTTGCTAAGGCGGAAAATGCAACTGTGGTGTCTTACCCTGCAAAGGACAATTTCTTTGACGAACTCCTCAATGAGGTTGAAGGCGGAGGCAGCAGCTATGCCGATGCCCAGATGAGAAATACGCTTGGCGAGTATTACAATATATACTCAAGCTTGAAGAATGTGAAGAGCAAGACAGGCGTTCAAACTTCTCTGCCTTACTGCTTGAAGTTCAATTTGTAACAATAAAGAGCCCCATACGCAGGAAAGCGTATGGGGCTCTTATAAGTAGGTAATCAAAATTATTTTTATATTTATCAAGAATTTAGAGAAAATAGAGATTTCATCTTTCAGTTTGTAGCAAACTGTTCTTTTTGATTCAGAATTAAATCGTTACGATTGGAATTAAGAGAAGCCATCCGGATGGCATTTCTCTCATTCTCTTCATTCTTGATTATAAAAAATAATTTTGATCAGACACTTATTTATATGAATTGTCATTTAGTAATCACTATGAAGCACTTGTCGATGGTGGACTGCTTGACACCGTTGATGTAGTATTTGGGTTCGGAAAACGTGCCGTTTTTATTGTCAATCTGCAGAGTGTCTCTGCTGCTGTCTGGCCATTTGATGATGAGCATAGGGCATTCTTCGAGTTTCACTCCAATAGGCGCGGATGCGTCGATCATGATGTGCGTGTTGTCATATTTCATGAACTCAGCGTAACTGACGTCGTATGTGTATGTGCTGTCGGCTGATGAAGAGCCGATGCTGTCAGTTGCAGCAGGCTTGATCTTGAACACATTGATGCTGTCGGGAGAGTAATGGCATTCAAATTCGATGTCGTGCACATTTATCATCCCCTTGGCAGTTGAGTCGCAAAGGAGGTTGTTGCCTTCCTTGTCTTGTACCATGACATAATAGTAGAGGTATGGGTAGCGCTGGCATGCTGTGAAGAGGCATGTGGCAAGTGTTAAGATACAGATATAGAAGAGTTTCATGACTTGAGTGTTGTTGAAAAGTTTTATGCTTGTATGCGCTTATACAGCGGTTGCATAAGCCGCCACAGGTTATAGAGCATCCTTATATTCATCCTTACGTTTTGGATTCATAGGGAACCATCCCTTCTGCACTCTTTTCTTTTGTTCGAAAATCTCGAGAATGCTCCATAGTGATGAACATCCGAAAACACCGATAATGGATGCTAAAAGCACATCAGAGATGAAGAGTGATGCGGCGAGCAATGCAACACCTAAAACAGCAAATATAGGCCAGCATTTTGTGCCCCAGTAATACTCGGATTTTATCACGATAGGGTGGAATAAACCAATGATAAGAAAGGTTGCAATAGCGATAATTATACCTTCAAAATACATTTATGAGTTGATTTTTATTGAATTTTTATGCAAAGATACGATAAAGAAGACGAAAAACTATTGGATTTTTGTTTGTTTGTGTTCTGTTGTGTGCAAGAATAATCTGTTTGATGTGAAAAAATGTCTTATTTTGTAAAAAACCGATAAAGACAACAGGGCGTATCTTTGCTGCCTTTATCGGTTAGTAAGTCAAGTTTCTCAAGTTTGCAACTTGTATGTTATTTCATCATTACTAAAGTTGGATGATGTGATGATGCAGTATCAGGTAGATGGTGAATGAGAGTTGCAGAAAGATGATGGCGGGCACACCAAACTTGAATTTGAGATGCTGTGTCTTGTGACGCCAAACCTGCATGCCTATCCATGCGCCAATGCTTCCTCCTATGGCTGCTAATGTCAGCAGAGTGAACTCGGAGATTCTCCATTGTCCCTTTTTTGCTTTCTGCTTGTCAATGCCATACACAATGAATGTGATGATGTTGATGGCAATCAGATAGCATGATATAATCAGTAAATATGGCATAGTGCGTGATTATTTTTCTGTTGCGAACATTCTGTCGAGAGCTGCCTGGGGGAATGGACATGGTTCTTGGCGTACTTTTGCCATCTGGAATTGCTTGCAGGCGTTGAACACAGACTGCTCCTCAAAGCACTTGAAGAGCATCTCTTTGAGTTCGTCAAGACGCTCGGCGTCAACATCAGAGAATTTGCCGCATGCCTTGTAGCTGACCTTCTTCTCAGGCATGACATCGTGGTAATAGTAGCTCCATACGAGGAATTGCATGCAAACCTCTGGAGTCATTAGAATTTCGTTCATTGCTTCTTCTTATTTCTTCTCGTATCCAACAGGGTTGTTCATGATAGGAATCTGAGCGTCAGATAGCTTGAGCAATTTGCGTATGCTGTCGGTGTCGTGAGTGGCGCGTGGCACAGTTGCCAGTCCTACAGACTGAACGTATAAGTTGATGTTTTCACTTACATTGCCAGCATCTACACATCCCATCATTACAGATTTCTCATCCTTGCCTCCTAAGATGTCTAAGTCGATAACCATGAGGAGGGTTACAGGTGCATCCACCACAAACTCCTGCTTGAAACTTGCGTTGGCTCCATTGCTTGCCATAAGCATGCGGTGGTCGCCTTCTGCCTTCTTGATGAGGCTGTTAGCTTTTGCGTCGTACTCATATACTCCCTCTTTTGTGAAAGCGAAGAGACGTATCTCCTGACGATTCATGGCAGTAGGTGATGTGCGGTGATTGTCATCACGAGTCATACCGCATGCAGCCCAGCAGAGGTCGCTAAGCTGCTGATCGCTGAGCGTCTTAGATGAGTCGAAGTCGCGTACAGAGTGACGTGTCTTTAATGCTTCGACAACAGAGGCTGACTGCTGTGATGTGTTAGGTGCAGGCAGGGTGATGTCCTGTGCTGAAGCAGCTGTCGCACATAATACAAGTGCGAGAGTTGAAAAATTCTTTTTCATTGGATTGGTATTTATTATTCTTTTACTCGTACAAAGTTTTTATTAAAGATAGTAAGCGAGTCGCCTTCAATAGAGTATTCTATGTTTTCGTATTTCTTCGGGAATTCCTGCATGGCTTTTTCCGTCATTTCCTCTAAATTGAATTGTGACAAGACGAGTGTTTTGAAAGCGTCGTTTTGTTCTTGTGTTAATCCCTCAATCTCCATTTTTGTTATTTCTGCTGTTGCAGCTTTTGTGTTGAACTTAATAGCCACTATTGTATCACTTTTTATGTCATAGGTGCCATAGGTCTTAAAGAGAATCTCCATTCTCATGGTTTTCTTATCATCTAATTCGTTTACTCCTATGAAGTTTAGTTTGACATCGATATAATCGCCTTTAGAGAACGTGAGGTTGCATATTATGGTTTCGTCATCTCTTGTCTCGGAGCTTTTCCATTTGCCTATAAGGGATTGTGCGGAAACTTGAATTGAGATGAAAGCCATCAGCATAAATGCAATAATGTTTCTTGACTGCATAAATTTCTTCATATTAATGTGTTTTAGTGGTTTAATGACATTATGTAATAAATAGTCAAACTCAGATGTCGATTCTCTCGCCGCATGAGAGGTAGTCAATCTGATGCCCCATTATGGTTTTGAGTTTTCTGTACTGCTCTTCACCTGTGCAATGCATGGTGTAGAATTTGCAGTTGCTGTATTTCTGTAGTTCGGCGGCGAGTGTGGCAATGTATTGGTTTTCTGCCTCCTCTGTGAGTCCGCTTTTCACCAGATGCATGCCGGCGAGCACATGAGTTGGAGGTTTGCCTGTTATCCTCTCCGCTTTCCTTATGATGTTGATGATGCCTCGATGGGCGCAGCCGGCGAAAAGCACGACATTGCCATTCTCCTCGATTATGAGATTCTGTTCATGGCAGAAGTTGTCGTTATGTGCTTCGTCAGGTCCGAACAAGAGTCTGTTGCCATAGGGGTTGCAGCAGTTGCCGTCAACATTGGCGAAGAGAGTTGCTTCGTCGCAGATGTGGGTGATGTCTCCACACAGGACGAGTCTGTTGTTGTCGGCAAGTGTGCTGTCAAGACCAATTCGCCTCATGCCGGTGTCGCGCAGCGAAAAGTGTGGGAGAAACGCCTCTTTGTGGATGTACACATTGGCGGAGGTGTTGATGCCAAGAAATGTGGACAGCCCCCCTCCGTGGTCATAGTGTCCATGTGAAATGACTGCAAAGTCAACATCCTTGATGCTGACAGACATCTGTTCGGCATTTTTTGCGAAAAGGGAGCCTTGCCCCATATCGAAAAGCACATTTCTTGTGCTGTCGAGATGGATGTGCAGACTTAGTCCGTGTTCGGTAGGCATGCCTTGTGAACTGGTGTTTTCTATAATGGAAGTGACAGTCATTTTAAATTCTCTTTAACTCCATAACAAACGAAACTTGCATCATTTATTTTGTTTGGGTGTATCCTTCTTTCTTGAGAATCTCGACGAGACGCTGTCGGTGGTCGCCCTGGATGATGATTTCACCATCTTTAACGCTGCCTCCTACGCCGCATTTCTGCTTGAGGAGTTTGCAGAGTGCTGCCATATCATCTTCAGAACCAATAAAGCCCCTGACGAGGGTGACGGTCTTGCCCCCTCTGCCAGCTCTCTCCATGCTGAGACGCAGCTTCTGCTGGTTGCAGGGCAGAGTCTCGGGTGCTGCCTCGTTACCATCCTCGTAAGAGAAATCAGGATTGGTGGAATACACCACACCGACACGCTTTTTGCGTTCAACGCCTTTCTTGCTTTCTTCTTCTCCTTTGCTGCTTGCTTCGTCGGTAGCTCCTAAAGCAGCGAGAGCGCTTTTCCAATCTGCCATATTACGTTGTAGATGTTCAAAATTGATTAGTCGTTCAAATAACAGCCACAAAGGTATGGAAAAAAACATAATATCAGCGTCAATGTGATGTTTTTCTTACGAATTATACAAGTTTCGCTCCACTTGTTGTGGAGTTAAAGGGGAGTTATCGCTTTGCTCGGAGTTAAAGAGACGTTTGCCATGTCAGACATTTGTCACTTTAACTACCCTTTAACTTCTCTTTAACTACCCTTTAACTACACAACAAGTGGAGCGAAACTTGTATTACTTAATAAAAATATTAACATAAGCGCATAATTTTGTAATTATTATTAAAAGATGTATAATATAAGGTTTTTTAAGATTTCTTTTAATCGTTCTTCGACCTAAATGTGTTAAATTTGCATTCCGAAAGACGATAAAGTCATTCTTGAAGTTTAGAAAATAACAATTAATTTAGAGATAGAATTATGGCAGAAGCTATAGATATTCGTGAACTCAATGAGAAAATCGAACGTCACAGCGCATTTGTGACAAATCTTATGACGGGAATGGAGCAGGCCATTGTTGGTCAGAAGCACCTTGTTGAAGCACTCCTTCTCGGTCTTCTTTCCGATGGACACATACTCCTTGAAGGTGTGCCTGGTTTGGCAAAGACAAAAGCAATCAAGACTCTTGCATCGCTCATAGATGCGCAGTTTAACCGCATACAGTTCACGCCAGACTTGCTCCCTGCAGATGTGATAGGTACAATGATTTACTCACAGAAGGATGGACAGTTTGTTGCAAAGAAAGGTCCTGTGTTTTCTAACTTTGTGCTTGCAGATGAAATCAACCGTGCTCCGGCAAAGGTTCAGTCAGCATTGCTCGAAGCAATGGCAGAGCGTCAGGTGACAATCTCCACTACCACTTACGACCTTCCAAAGCCATTCCTTGTGATGGCAACCCAGAACCCTATTGAGCAGGAGGGCACGTATCCTCTGCCAGAGGCGCAGGTTGACCGTTTCATGCTCAAGGTTGTGATAGACTACCCAAAGCTTGAGGAGGAGAAGAAGATTATCCGTCAGAACATCAGCGGAGAGAAGATACAGATACGCCCTATCATGGGCACTCAGGATATTGAGAATGCTCGTAAGGTGGTGAGAGAGGTGTATCTCGACGAAAAGATTGAGCAGTATATTGCTGACATCGTGTTTGCTACTCGATTCCCAGAGAAGTACAACCTCAAAGACCTTAAGGGACTGATAGGTTTTGGCGGTTCGCCTCGTGCATCTATCAATCTTGCTCTTGCTGCTCGCTCTTACGCATTCATAAAGCATAGAGGATATGTCATTCCAGAAGATGTGCGTGCTGTGGCTCAGGATGTGCTCCGTCACCGTATAGGACTCACTTACGAGGCAGAGGCAAGCAATGTCACTTCAGAGGAGATTATCAGCAAGATTCTTAATAAGGTTGAGGTGCCTTAAATAATGGTAAAATAATAACTTCCTAAAGTTTCTGAGCAATCAATACCAACAGCTTTGACTTGTCTTTTTGGCTCTTTTGCCCCAATTCATTGGTCATGATGCCCGCATCACTCACTCTTCATTAGGACAAAATAGACTAAAAATACAAGCCAAATCTTCCGAAGTTATTATTTCACAATTACTAAAAAGCAGGTATTCAAATCTTAATTTGTCTATTTGGTGGCTCCCGATTTCTTGCTTCGCTTATGTTGAGGCAAGGAAGGGGCTTCTTGAAGCTTATAAACCAATTATAGAACACACCTTATTTAAGTGGAAACAGAAGAACTATTACAGAAGGTAAGGAAGATAGAGATAAAGACCAAGGGGCTCTCAAGCAATATCTTCGCTGGCGAATATCATTCAGCCTTCAAGGGCAGAGGTATGGCGTTCAGCGAGGTGAGGGAATACCAGTATGGTGATGATGTGCGCGACATCGACTGGAATGTCACGGCACGTCTCGGCAAGCCATACATAAAGGTGTTTGAGGAGGAGCGTGAGCTTACTGTGATGTTGCTTGTGGATGTTTCTGGGTCGTTGGATTTTGGTACTCAGAAGCAGTCAAAGCGACAGCTGCTCACGGAGATTGCTGCCACTCTTGCTTTTTCTGCCATCCAGAACAACGATAAGATTGGCGTCATATTTTTCTCTGACAGAATAGAGAAATTCATACCGCCAAAGAAAGGAAGAAAACATATCTTGTTCATCATCAGAGAGCTTCTCGATTTCCAGCCAGAAAGTAATAAGACAAACATAGGTCAGGCAATAGAGTATATGACCAATGCCATAAAGAAGCGCTGCACGGTGTTCCTGCTAAGCGACTTCTTCGACACAAGGGATTATACCAACCAGCTTGTCGTGGCTAACAGACGCCACGATGTCGTTGCTTTGCAGATTTATGATTACCGAATGGTTGAACTGCCCAATGTGGGCATCATAAAAATGCTTGATGCTGAAAATGGCAGGGAGACATTTGTTGACACATCGTCAAGACAGGTGCGAAGGGCTCATCACGAATGGTGGGTTGGGCATCAGGCATGGCTAAAAAATGCTTTCACCAAATCGGGAATAGACAATGTGTCGGTAAGAACAGACGAGGATTATGTTCGCGCTTTGATGTCGCTTTTCAAACGCAGAATTTAATAAAGAAATGAACAGATTGAAAATTAGCGTTATACTTATCTTGTCATGCCTCATGTATGCTTTAAATGCAGGAGCGCAGGTGACTGTTGACGCGAAGTTAGACTCAGCCAGCATTTTTATCGGTCAGCGCATAGGTGTCACACTTGATGTCAGCGCCGACGCAAAAAGCAATGTGGAACTTCCAGAAATGGACTCTCTTCAGCAGATTGTGCCAGGTCTGGAATTTGTGCGTGCAGAGAAGGCTGACACAAATTATATAAATGAAGGCGCAAGGAAGACATTGTCGCGTCGTTACTACTTCACATCTTTCGACTCTACATTATATCTCATTCCAGAGTTTGATGTGAAGGTTGACGGACAGTCGCATCTGTCTAAAAAGCTTGCGCTGAAGGTGCTCACACTCGACATCGACACCCTTCATGCTGACAGTATATGTGGCATAAAGGCAGAACTCGCCCCTCCTTTCGACTGGGCGGAGTGGCGTCTTGTCATCATCTTCATTGTGATAGCCGTGCTTGTTGCCGGGTTGATGGCTTATGTCATCTACCGATTGAAGACCAACAAGCCAATCATCCGCCGCATTCGCCGCAAGAAGAAGGTGGCTCCGCATAAGGCGGCAATGGAGAAGATTGAGGTTATTAAGGAGGAGAAGATTTGGCAGAGCGAGGACAGCAAGGAGTATTACACGCAGCTTACCGATACTCTGCGTCAGTACATCAAGGAGAGATACGGCTTCAACGCTCTTGAGATGACGTCTTATGAGATTATCCAGAAGCTTCAGGATGTGAATGATGAGGAGGCTATAAATGAGCTTCGCGAACTTTTCCAGACTGCCGATCTTGTGAAATTCGCCAAATACAGCACGCTCATAAATGAGAACGACCGTAATCTTGTGAATGCCATAGAGTATATCAACCAGACAAAGCTTGAGGAGCCTGAGGAGAAACCTCAGCCTGAGGTTGTTGTCGTTGAAGAGAAACGTTCGAAGATTGCCAAGTACGTGCTCATTGGCAGCATAGTTGTGTCTGCTTTGGTGTTCCTTGGAGTGCTTGGTTATGTAGGTTACAGAATTTATATGTTGACATTATAAGAAAATGGAATTTAAGAATCCTTTATTCTTTCTTCTGCTGATAGTGCTCATACCGTATATTATATGGTATGTGCTGAGGTTCAAGAAGAGTCTGCCATCGTTGAAAGTGCCTGACACATCGAAGTACATGCAGGCTCCTAAGACATTCCGTCTTTATCTCTTGCATGTGCCTTTTATGCTTCGTCTTGCGCTTATCACTCTTGTGGTGTGCATACTTGCTCGTCCGCAGAGCAAGCACTCATGGAGCGACACCGATGTGGAGGGCATAGACATAATGCTTGCTGTGGATGTGTCAACGTCCATGCTTGCTCAGGATTTCAAGCCTAACCGCGTAGAGGCTTTGAAAGAGATTGCTCAGCAGTTTGTGGAGAAGCGTCCTAACGACAATATCGGTCTCACAATGTTTGCAGGAGAGGCTTACACTCAATGTCCTCTTACCACCGACCATGCTGTGCTGTTGAATCTGTATAACAGCGCAGACTGCAATATGGCGGCTCGTGGCATTATCGATGACGGTACGGCTATTGGCGACGGCATCATGAACGCTATCCTTCGTCTGAAGGAGAGTGAGGCTAAATCAAAAGTCATCATCCTGCTTACCGACGGTGTGAATAACAGCGGTAACATCTCGCCTCTCACAGCATCGGAGATAGCAAAGAAATATGGCATACGCATCTATACCATCGGTATTGGAAAGAACGGAATGGCTCCTTATCCGCTTCCTACGGGAGGCACAGCAATGCTTCCTGTTGAGATTGATGAGCAGACAATGACGAAAATCTCCAATGAGACAGGCGGACGCTATTTCCGCGCACAGAAAAATTCCGAACTTGAAGAGGTGTATAAGGATATTGACAAGATGGAGCGCACTAAGTTCAATGTCAAGCAGTTCAGTCGTCGAAGCGAATTGTTTGAACCATTTGCTATTGCAGCAATGATAGTGCTTCTTCTTGAGATAATACTGAGATGCTTTGTGCTGAAGAGATTGCCTTAGTTATAATTTATGACTCACAACTCATTTAATGCCTTGGCACATGCATAAGCTACTCTGAGGCATTGAGAATAAATATAATATAGAATAACGTGTTTAGATTTGCAAGTCCAATATATTTGTATCTGTTGATACTTATTCCGCTGCTGTCAGCAATATATGTGCTGCTGCAGTTCAGAATGAAGAGGCAGCTGAAAAAGTTTGGTGACCCAGAGCTGTTGAAGTCTCTCATGCCGGATGTGTCTCCATTTAGGCGTCATGTGAAGTTTGCTTTGCTGATGCTTGCTGTTGGTCTGCTGGCTCTTGTGCTTGCTCGCCCGCAGTATGGCACGAGAAATGAAGAGGTGAAACGCTCAGGCATTGAAGTGGCTATTGCTGTTGACGTGTCAAACTCCATGCTCTGCCAGGATGTAAGTCCAAGTCGTCTTGACAAGTCAAAGATGATTGTAAGCAAGCTTGTTGAGCAGTTTGACGAAGACAAGGTGGGGCTTGTGGCATTTGCAGGAAGTGCCATCACGCTGCTTCCTATGACAAGCGACTATGTATCTGCAAAGATGTTCCTTGACCAGCTCAATCCGAAGACCATATCTGTGCAGGGCACAAACATGGCTGAAGCCATAACAAGAGCTACGGCAAGCTTCTCGAAGAAGACAAATGTAGGCCGTGCGCTTATCCTCATAACCGATGCAGAAGATAATGAGGATGGAGCTGTCGAGGCTGCTAAAGAGGCAAAGAAGGCTGGCATACAGATATTTGTGCTTTCTGTCGGAACAGAGGCTGGCGGTCTTATTCCTATGGGTGACGGCTCATATAAGAAGGACCTCTCAGGAAATGTTGTCACAACCAAGCTTAACGAGCAGATAGGAAAGAAGATAGCACAAGCTGGTGGCGGTTTGTATATGCGAGTTGACCAGTCGAATATGGCTCAGTCTCTTCTTGAGGCTGAGATAGACAAGATGCAGAAGGAAGACATCTCGCAGTCTATGTACAGCGAGTATGACGAGCAGTTTGTGGCTGTTGCCCTTATTCTCTTTTTCGTTCTCGTTGCAGAGATGTGCATCATGGAGAGAAAGAATCATGTGTTTAAGAAATTCAAACTATTTAAATGATTATCTAAGCAGGCAGATGTCTGCTTAACAAAAAGATAAACTTTAGATGAAACGACTATTCTTCACTATATTATTATCAGTTGTGGCATTCGCAATGTATGCCCAGAGCGCTCGCGACTGCATACGCCTTGGCAATAGAGCATATCGCAGCAAGCAGTATGATGTGGCTGAGACGATGTATCTGAAATCTGTGGCAAAGAGTCCTTCTTTTGAGGCGTATTACAATCTTGGCAATACCTATGTGATGCAGCAGAAAGACTCTACAGCTTTCGAGAATTATAAGATGGCTGACTCTATAGGCACAAATGACCCAATGCGCAGAGCTCGCAACTTTCACAATATGGGCAATATATGGTATGCCCAGGGTTTGGCGTCAATCAATCAGGAGGGAGGCAACCCTGCAGGTGCCTTCCAGAATGCTGTGAACTACTATAAGAGTTCCTTGCGATGCAATCCAAATGACAATGAGACTCGTTATAATCTTGCTATGGCTCAGTATCAGCTGAAAAAGAACCAGGACAAGAATGGCAATAACAACCAGAACAAGAACGACGACAAGAAAGATAAGGACAAGCAGAATCAAGATAAGCAGAAGCAGGATCAGAAGAAAGACCAAGATAAGAAAGACCAGGATAAGCAGAATCAAGATAAGCAGCAGCAACAACAGCAACAGCAGCAGCCTCAGCCAAAGAAGGATGAGATGACTGACCAAGTTGCAGAGCAGCTCCTTAATTCCGCCCAGCATGACGAGAAGGCTGTTCAGCGAAAGGTGAACAAGAATCAGAATAGCAAGCGAAAGAATCTTGAGAAAGACTGGTAATGTCCTCTCAATCAGCAAGGACTCAAAGTCATCAAGGTGTTAATATCATAAAGGTAATAAGTATCTGGTCAAAATTGTTTTTATAATCATGATAAATATAAAAATAATTTTGATTACTTACTTAATAAAATTAAAAATAAGTGAATTTCTCAAGCTGCTGTTGTAATCGAGAAACGATAGCGCTTATATATAGAAGACAGATTTGTTAAAGGCAAAGTGTGAATAAGATGAAACGATTGTTACACATATTAGTATTGATGGTGTTCGCCATCAGTGCTTTTGCAGATGGAGAAGTTTTCAATGTTTCTGCTCCATCAACAGTTGAGGCTGGTGGCAAGTTCAGAGTGCAGTTCACCATCAACACACAAAATGTTTCCAACTTCTCCCCACCTGACTTGAAAGGATTTGAAGTGGTGTATGGTCCTACAACATCCAGCTCAAGTTCATTCCAGTACATCAACGGCAGAACTTCTCAGAGCAGTAGCATCACATATACTTACATCCTTCTTAGTGATAGCCCTGGCACCTATACCATTGGCTCAGCAAGTGTGCAGGTGGATGGCAAGGCGGTGAAGTCAAAGCCTGTCAAGGTGAAGATTATTCCGCCTGGCTCTAATCCCAATTCAGGAAGCGGCAGTTCAAGCAATGGCAGCATGAGCGGCAGACAGAGTTCTGTGCCAATCACTACAGGTGCAGGCATATCGACAAAAGACCTTTTCATGACAGCCACAGCTTCACGCACTAATGTGTGTGAGCAGGAGGCTATCCTTGTGACATATAAGATATACACTCTCGTTGACCTCACGCAGCTCGACGGTAAACTGCCAACTCTCGATGGATTTCAGATTCAGGAGGTGCCTCTGCCTCGTAATAAGGAATTTCAGATTGAACAGTATAATGGTCGCAATTACCGTAGTGTAGTTTGGAGTCAGTATCTTCTTTTCCCACAGAAGTCAGGCAAGCTGACAATCCCTTCTATCACTTATGAAGGAGTGGTTGTTACACGCAACCGCAACCTCGACCCTATAGAGGCGTTCTTCAATGGACAGAGCGGTCTTATGGAGTTGAAGAAGCAGATTACCACTCCTGTACTTAACATCAATGTGTCTCCTCTTCCAAACAAGCCAGAGGGATTCACTGGTGCTGTGGGTAAGTTCAGCATATCTTCGGAGATAAGTGCAAAAGAGGTTGATGCCAACGATGCCATCACCCTGAGAGTGAAGGTGAAGGGTACGGGCAACATGAAGCTTATTGGCACCCCTGAGGTGAAATTCCCTAAAGATTTTGAGACTTACGACGCAAAAGTCAACGATAAATTTGACATCACTCGCACAGGCTTGTCTGGCACTAAAGAATTTGAATATCTTGCTGTGCCACGCCATGCAGGCACATACGAGATACCTGCATTGCAGTTTGTGTATTTTGATGTTGACGCACGAAGCTATAAGACGATTACCACAGAGCCATACACCGTTAAAGTCAGAAAGGGCAATGGCGGCAATGGTGGACAGGTGTCAAACTATAGCGGTCAGCAGCAAAATGTAGAACAGCTCAATACTGACATACGATTCATCAAGAAGGGGCAGGTCGCTCTTCGTCAGCCTGGCGACACATTCTTTGGTACATGGATTTATTGGATAGCCTATATCATCCCAGTCATACTTTTCGCTGTTGCTGTTGTGGCAGGAAGAAAGAGAATGCAGGCGAATGCTAATGTTGCCCGTCTTCGTGACAGAAAGGCTAACAAGGTGGCTCTCAAGCGCATGAAGGTCGCTAAGAAGCTTCTCGACGCACACGACCAGAACAAATTCTTTGATGAGGTGCTTCGTGCTATGTGGGGCTATATTGGTGATAAGTTCAATATGTCGCAAGAGTCGCTCAATAAAGATAACATAGCAGAGTCTCTCGCTTCACGAAACGTGCCTGATGAGATAACTCAGCAGTTCCTTAAACTGCTGAATGATTGTGAGTTTGCACGCTATGCTCCAGGTGATGCAAATGAAAACATGGAGAATTTGTATAACAGCGCAATAGAAACAATTTCTAAGATGGAGGATAACCTATGATAAAAATGACATATAACATAGATAGAATCGTTGCAAAGATTCTTCTTTCATTTGCTGTCGTATTGTTCAGCGTCAATGCTTTGGGCGTTACCAAAGCAGATGCAGATGCGCTCTACGAGAAAGAGGATTATGCAGAGGCGGCATCAGCCTATGAGTCGATACTGAAGACTAAGGGCGTATCCTCTGCCTTATACTACAACCTCGGCAATTGCTACTATAAACTTGATGACATCCCTCATGCCGTTCTCAATTATGAACGTGCAACTCTTCTTGATCCAGGCGACAATGACATACGCGCCAATCTTGCTTTAGCTCGTGGCAAGACAATCGACAAGGTGGTGCCACCTTCGGAGATGTTCTTTGTCACTTGGTGGCGCAATCTCACTACGAGCATCAGTCTTGACACATGGTCGTATGTGGGCATTGCTGCATTTGTTGCCATGCTTATAGGTGTCTGCCTGTATATGTTTGTCTCTCAGCTTACTGTACGAAAGATAGGCATCTATGGCGCAATGCTTATGTTTGTTGTCTGTATCATCGCCAATCTCTGTGCCTTTTCGCAGAGCATGGATATCAAGCATCGTGGCACAGGCATCATCATGTCTCCATCCGTGACGGTCAAGAGCTCTCCAAGCGACAAGAGTACAGACCTCTTCCTCATCCATGAAGGCTCTAAGGTTGAAATCCTTGACGGTTCGATGAAAGAGTGGAAAGAGGTGAAGTTTGAGGAGGGGAAGCAAGGATGGATTCCATCTGAGGCAATGGAGGTTATTTGATCTTCTGTTTCATCGGAGTATTGCTTATGCTGATGTGATAAACTCAAAAGAGATTGCTATAACTAAACTGACTGTTGTAAATTGAACGAATTAGATCATGCCGTAACGCTTGCTATCAATGGTTCTGATAGCTTGTTCTGGGATAATGTGATGTACACCGTTACAGACACATTCTCCTGGTCATTGGTTATTGTTGTGCTCCTTGTCATAATCTTCAAGAACAACAATATGAAGGAGTCGATAATGATTTATGTCACAATAGCTCTGCTCATTTTTGTTGCTGACCGTATCTGTTCTGGTTTAGTTAAGCCGCTTGTTGAGAGATGGAGACCGACGCAGGACCCTCAGCTGATGTATTTCGTTGATGTCGTTCGCGACTATAGAGGTGGACGTTTTGGCTTCTTCAGCGGTCATGCCTGCAACACAATGTGTGTGGCAATGTTTCTCTCTTGGCTTTTCCGTCACGCCAAAGTGACAATCACATTATTCTTCTGGTCATTCTCAACCACCTTCACCCGCCTCTATCTTGGTGTGCATTATCTTGGCGATGTGTGTGTGGGATGGCTTGTAGGGGCAATTCTCGGCATTTTGTTCTATATCATAATGGAGAAGGTACACGACATAATAGGCAATAACCGCCTCATTTCTGAACAGTTCACCTCCACTGGATATATGTTATCCGATATGGATACATTTTTGATGGTTATCTACTTCAATTATATCTGTGTGTTGATTTATGCTATGACACTTGGCATAGATTAGCGGCGATGTTCAGAGAAAATTCTCATACTAAGATAATCCCAACGAACCATTATGAAAAAGAAAAAAATATCTCTTCCTCTGCTTGTCAGAATTGTCATTGCCATAGCTTTAGGAGTAGGTTTAGGCTTTGTCTTGCCTGCTGAAGTCATCAGAGTGTTCAACACCTTCAACGGATTGTTTGACCAGCTGCTGAAATTCCTCATTCCTCTCATTATCTTAGCGTTGGTGACAGCAGCAATAGCCGATGTAGGGCGTGGTGCAGGCAAGATGTTGGCAGTAACAGCCGGCATGGCATACGTGGCGACAGTTCTTTCTGGTTTGTTCTCCTATATGTGCAGCGTCAATATCTTCCCCTTCCTTATTGATGGTGAGGCTGCAGTAAGCAGCAAAGCAGCAGAGGCTATGTTTCCAGCGTATTTCAATATCGACATTCCTCCTGTCATGCCTGTTATGACAGCTCTTGTTGCCTCTTTCTTGATTGGCATAGGCATAGCCATCTTTGGCGGCGATGTGTTGAAGAAAGGCTTCACCGAACTGAAAGATATTGTCTCTCATGCCATTAGCAAGATTATCATCCCCTTCCTTCCTGTCTATATCTTCGGCATGTTTCTAAATATGACGGCAGAAGGAGAGATAGGGGCTGTGCTGTCATCCTTCATCCAAATCATCATTGTGATATTCTTGATGTCGGTAGTGCTGCTCTTGCTCCAATATGCTGTTGCAGGCATTGTCACAAAGCGCAATCCCTTCAAATTGCTTGTCAAGATGCTGCCAGCCTATTTTGCAGCTTTAGGCACATCATCATCGGCAGCAACAATACCTGTCACCCTTCGCCAGACACTTGACAATGGAGTGAGGCAGGAGATAGCAGGATTCACTATACCGCTTTGTGCTACCATACATTTGTCGGGAAGCACATTGAAGATTGTTGCTTGTGCTATAGCAATAATGTTCATGCAGAACATTCCATTCGACTTCTCCACACTCTTAGGTTTCATCTTTATGCTTGGCATCACTATGGTTGCTGCTCCAGGAGTGCCTGGAGGTGCTATTATGGCTGCTCTTGGTGTTTTAGACAGCATACTCGGCTTTTCTGCCGAGCAGCAGGCTATGATGATAACCCTTTATATCGCTATGGATTCTTTTGGTACAGCATGCAATGTCACAGGTGATGGAGCCATAGCGTTGATTGTCGATAAGATATGGACAAACTTGCATCGTCCATCCAGGAATTGATACTTTACTCTCGCCACAAAAAAGAGTTGTGATATTCTTTTTACACAAATAAAACTTACAAACAGATGAACTTGTCAAACTTGAATGTAACTATTGTCAAAAAGGTGATTTTAAGCGTCATTTTTGGTGAACATTGATGAATATTACATTCGAACTATCAATTTGTGAATACTTTTTGTGTCAATATTGATATAAATTGATACCTTTGTACAGTCACAGCCTACGCCGTGCCATCTGAAAAAGATGTGCGGCAGGGTGGGACACTACATAATGTAAAAAGCGTCATCGATGCTTTGTTCTATTGGCTAGTTGGAACTTAGGAACTTTCAAGATATGGTTCAATGGACAATGTCAGAAGTGGCTGCTGCGGGTATGCTATAACTGTATCCCGGGGTGTGCGCGTGAGGGTATTTTATATCCTCAAGGCACACTTTTCCGGTGATACGTGCTACATACTGAGGCGTAGGCAGACACTCTACTTCGTTCACCCATATAGGTTTCCTAAGGCCTCAACTAGCGAACAGGTAGAGATGGAAGCCTACGTTTTTTGTTTCATGTATAATCTTAAATGCTAAATTTGTCATATAGGGCTTGATGGCAAAGCGACTATATGAG
>JAKSLL010000071.1 GCA_024401215.1 Bacteroidaceae bacterium | reverse complement strand
CCACATGCTGCAAAAGTAGAGGGAACGCACGACTGCTTATCCCGAACTCAGGTTACTGATATAGTTGAGCAACTTCCTGGTTAAGCTCTGCTCTATCAACATCTATTTCCATCTGCTTCTGCAACATGTTATATATATCTATTCCTTGTTTCTGAGCTGTCACTTCGCGGAAGTAGATGTTGTTATTGAATCGTATCAAATCCAAATTCAAGGCCTTTATTTGATTAAAAATATCATCAGTTTGGAATGCTGAACTATTTAGTTTACCAGTAACCTCAGTGATAGCGTTTGTGAAATATAATATCATCGTACGCTGTGCCAAACATAGTGAAGCAATATAGTAATACATGGATTTCATGAATCGCCTTCCGTAATTGTAACCATCTTCACAACTCGTCAAACACACAAAAGAGTATCGTGTTACTCCGTAAAGTGTTCCTTTTTCCAAAGCCCACCGATCATAAGTAGTAGCATTTAATTGAGCAGCAAAATTATCATTCTTATATTTGGGGGTATGATTCTGATAATTTTGTGAATAGTTGTACCAATCGCAATATCCCTTTAATTGAGGGGATTCTTCTTTACAAGAATCAATTATGTTGTCCAAAGAGAAGCTAAGTTTCAATCTCTCAGACATGTCATCATTTCCATACCATGATACCACAAACATCCTATCATCCAACAGCCAATGTACTTTCTGCATACATTCTGGAAGAATACCCGATATGAATTTAGGGAGCATAAACGGATGTTCATTTTTCGTTCCATATCCCATAAAATCCTCAATTAGGGGAACATCATTAACATTTACAACAATACTATCAGGTAGAACACTTTTCTTTGTTTCCGCCAAATCCACATCTGTATCATTATCTTTACTCATCCTTATAAATAAAGGATATATTCTTCTGCCAAGATCATTGATGCACAGAACATCCTGAAACTCTGGATATTTTTGATTCTCTAAATGGAAAGACAATATAGCTACCTTGCCATCGTAAATGTTCAAAGTAATCTTTTCAATATCCAAATCATATTGTTTTGCTTCACGCTTCTTAGTGGCTGAGATATTGATGGTGTATGTCGCATGGTCTCCAATCTCTTTCTTATATGATTCTATCACACCATACTCCGTGCCATCATCAATAATCGCACCCACAGAAAATTCATAAAAATAAGCTTGCAAAGAATAATTGTCAGCATAATCCCCTTTTTGATACTCGAACTGATCCCTTTGCCACTGATTTTGTAAAAGGCTTTTTTCAATTTCTTCTTTACTTCCACAAGCTCGTAAGCTAAAAGGAAACATAAAGATATGACTACTATAACTCTTATTCATACACCATATAATCAAATGTAAAATATAACCGTTATTTCAATTGTTCAAGTTCAAGAATACCTATCTATAACAAATTCCACATGCTGTTCGATTCAAACTTTTCGCTTTAGCAAGTGATACTTTCACTATTTCTTGACTACAATTATTTAACCCACGACACGTAGAAATACGATGATATCTTTTTGACTTAGGTCCTGTACATATATAAACCCCATCACTTTGTGTCAGAGTCGGTTGTATGGATAACAAAAACAGAATAAAAAGAATTTTCATATATGTCCTATTTAAAAATTATGATTTAACTAGCAAAATTACAATCAAAACGCACAATTAATGGCGTATGAGTCAAATTGTATGGCTAACTACACATAGTTACCAATTATAAAAATATCGAAATCGCCCTTATGTAGTGGCACATTTTTCAGTAATACATTTTTCGTATTAATATTCTTTAATATTCTTTAACGCCCCCAACCATCCATCTTTTTCATATACAGACAACAAAAGTCGAAATCCATAGCCATATATAGGATCTTCACTTTTCTTTAGATTATCTATAGCAGCCTTAGCCTCTTTGTTGTTAATGGAAGAAAGTACAACATAACTTCCTAAATTACAGAAACCTTCGCACAATGCTTTAGGTGGATTTATATGGTTTGTGTACTGATATACATGCAACATTTCATGAGCTAATACTTGTGCAAATGCGACTCTTGATAACTCTCTATAAATAAAAATAGTATATTCTGTTCCAACAGCTTGAGCAAGCCCTCGTGTATTCTTGTCTTTTGTCTTTTTATACAGGGTTTCAGCATCCACCATCATCAATTTCCAATGGGTAATATTCCCTATTGGTGTGTTTTGGAAAACGTTCTTAACGAATTGAATTATAGAATCGCTGTCTTTATATTCAATCCTATACTTCTGACAATGGTCACAGATTTGCATTCCAAGTCCTATGTCTTTTGCATGATTATCGCAAAATTGTCCACAGCTTGCACATTTTGTGATACTATGAATGTGCGAGGCACAAATACTGTGCCCAGCCCAATCATAGTAATATTGTCCATTTATCTGTTTATGACAGACATGACATTTTAGATTCTTATTTGCCATCTCATTAGTGTTCTCCCCAATCTATTACATGTGGTTCTTCATTTGTATTGCTTTCCACATTAACATCAGTTTCGTTAGATCCTTCTGGTAAGTGTTGAGCAATACCTACTAAATCTATGTCATCATCGCCTCGCACCTGGAGGTCAACTAGATGATCTAGGACAGACTCATCCATTGGTAAGAACTGGAACATGCATATCTTTGATACGATATGTGTTGATTTGGTAGCAGTAACCTCATTCCCATTGTCCAGTTGTGAACGAACAGCGTCCATTTCTTCCTTAAACTGAGGTCTATCAGAGAAAAAGTACCTTATGACTTTGTTCTCGTTTGTTTCAGGGGTTAGATTATAGTTGACTATTGGCGCGGCTCTTTTTTGTAGTTGATTGCAGATAGTCGGTAAATTGGATGAAACTTCATGAATAAATGAAAAAGGATTATCCCAGTCAATAAACAGATAGTATTTTTTTGTATGGTTTGCAGCTGCGTTCTTGATAGTATTCAACAAATCGGACTTTAACGGTTCTGCTTCCAATCTCCAAGAGTTTATAGATTCTTGTATTCTTGTCTCTGATGTTTCAGCGTGTTTCTTCGCTAGTTCAGCAAGATTGATGAGTGGGAAATAGTGATTCGTGTGGGTTGTTAGTTTGAACTCATCACAGTATTTCTTTTCGTCTTTTAAAACCTGCTCAATTGCCAAAATTGTGTTTTTGAAGAAAACAAACTTGCTCTTTAAATCTAGTTGTTCCTTGATACAAGTAATATGATCGGTTGAACTAAGCTTGTTGTCCTCAGGTTCAGGAACTTCACCAGGAGCATCGGACTTGTCTATTTCTGCTGTTTCATTATTTGTATTTTTCTTTCGCAAAAAGAGAAGCCATGAAGGAAAACTACAACCAGAATTATTGGAAAGATCTTCTTTTACTTTTAGTTCGTTATCATTCCCATCCGTTGCAGAGTCAATTTCTTCTGTCTCTTTCACACTGGTTGCTTTTACAAACATGTAGAACTTCTTCGACTTCGCGAAATTTACTAATCTGTGATAATGAGCCGATCTAGAGTTTAGAAGATTTTCTCGGTCGTCGTCATCCTCAACGCATAATTCTGTATATACATCGCTGCGACTAATGTATTCGGGGCACTCTGGTTCAAAATTCCGAATCAACTGTTTTAATTCCTCAGTGGTTTTATCCTTGCTAGCACGTAATTGTTGAATTCGAATTTCGAAATCTTCTACAGTCTCTTCTTCAGTTTGCTTTGCAGATTTTATTTGCTCTATTTGCTCTTCAAGATTCTCTATCTTTTTTTTACGACTTACCACCTCAGAAGAATTCATAAAATCCTCGACTTCTTTTTCTCTTTCATGTACTAAAAGATCACGAAGTTCTACAATGCATTTGTCAATTTTATAATCAGCAGATGTGAAATGGTTATTTATGTTATCAGTAAAAGGTACATCCTCATATATAACAGCAAGACGTTTTAGGCGTGAACGAAGCCCAAAGGGATACTTCTCAACATCCATAGATCTCGCTCCTTCTTCCTCTGATTTTTCATCAGCAGATGTTAAGATTTTATAATGTATGTCGCGATTGTCTGCATGGATGTAGTATCTCTCTACGTCGGGATAATAGTACATACTTTCTGCATAACCAATAGAAAAACATCTTGTTGTAACTTGAGGAGGACTAATTGCTGCAATGACATTGTACATATCAAAGCTGTTAGATACCAACATCATAAAATCAATTAAGATTCTTGGCATCTTGAGATCGTGTTCGTCTTTTCTTAGACATAATGCAGCTGCATCACTTTTTTGATTGTCAATATAGAACAAATACCTTTTAAAACTTGGCTCACTAGATGCCTCCGGATTGAAAGTGACAGCAGTCTTATGATTTTTCAAAATTCTTTGAAGAGCGTTTATGTCTATTTGGGCATTTACGTCTGTCGGGTCATTATGATCATATGTGAATAATATTCTAAACAGACAGAAATTGGTATCATGTCCTAAACCTGCATTAAAAACCTTATCAAAATCTTCTAACCAAGATTCTGATTTTTCTAATTCTTCTTCAGTTAAAGGGTTTTCAAGGAAAAAGATGTTGACAAGTTCGTCATGAGGTATAGCGTATGCCAAACGAAAGGCTGCGAGCTGATTGGAAAGCAATTCACTAAATGACTTTGCCTTATCGCCAAAACGTCCCTCACCAGGAATAGTATAGTTATAAATGTACTCATTCTCGGTTTTGGATATTTTACCAGTAGATATTTCGGCAGATACATCAGGATTCAGTGGACGGCAATTTTCAATGCCGTCCACCAAATAATGTAAACGATTATCAGCACTAATAACTATAAATGCTGCCATAAAAAACTTATTCAGACATTAAACCTATTTCTTGGGCTAAAAGATCGCGAACAGCCTTGAAGTTCGGTTCGGTAAGATTACTTGACTCAAGCGGGCTGAGTTGAGCACACCGTTCCATATATGAGTCTTCCGCTTTAATGTCTGCAATCTTATCCTCAATTGGCTGTCTTCCATTTTTTGCGATCTGACGATTGAGTCCGTCTTCAACTTCTTTGTAAAGACGCTCGCTCTTAAAGATGTCAAATGCGACATCTCTTTGATGGCTAAGATTAAATCTGTATTTGCGCAAGGCATCACCACGACTTTTTGAACGAATCCAATACTGATTGTCCGCTGTATCATAATGAATATAGTCAAAGACGAATCCCCAAACCCAATACTGAAGAACATCATCTGTTTCAATTGCTGGAATTATATTGAAATTTTCAGAATTCATTCTGTTATTAAGCTTTTCGTCAAGATAATTAGCCATCATGAAACCGCGGGCTATCTTGTCCTCATAATCTCGCTGGTATGATGAGAAATTATTCACCGCATAAATCGGCAACAAATCCTCTACAACTAATACATATACTCTGTCATTCTGGTTGGTTGAAGCGAACGAAGTCTTGTTGCCATTTGTATCAAAATAAGTATTAAACGCTTTGTTCTGGCTCAAGACACTTGTATTACGGTTACCAACGCCAACAATCACGAATCTATCAAGTTGTAAATTTGTATTATTAAATCCCTGGGTGTTATAAGTCCACAAAGGAGCAGCTAATACCTTGAGATGTTCCAAATAGCTCTTGACCTTTTCCTCAGGAAGGTTGCTCAGAATGTCGTCAATATTAGTATTGACTGCCAATTTTACACTAGGAGATTCCTTTGCAAAGCTCCACAACTTATTCTCAACATATTCTTGAGACTGTCCTAACCAAGGTGATACTCCTCCATTAAGGAACTGCATGAAATTAGTCTTGACAACATCATCAATACTATGTTGTGATGCCTTCATCACATCGTCTTCATGCAGGAATATCTGGAATTTTGACTTAGACGAAGATTCATGTTGTTCAGCAAGCAGTTTGCGTGTATTATCCTTTCCAATTTGAATAAGGATAGCCTTAAGACTTTCAACCTTTTGAAGCTTTTTCTTGATTGTATCTTCAAAGCTTGTGTAAAACTTAATTGCCCAAGAACGACGAATTTCTTCACGTCTGTTCATCACAACCTCTACCAATTTATTTTGAAGAATTTCAACAGCTTCCTCGTCAATAGACTTGCCAAAGATGCTCTTAATGCCCTTCACTTTAACTGCATTAAGCATAGCTCCCCACTGAGCAGGAACAGAATTAAGGGCACGATAATTTTGACCTTCTTCTTCCATCTCGCCCTTACAGATGGTAATGATGTCAGATAAAGAGGACATGAACTTTAAAGCTGCATCAACCTTACCTTGAGGTCTAGACATGATTTCTGAGATGTATTTCTCAAAGTAGCTATTTGTTGTTGCCAATTTCTTCTCAAGAGCATCCTTAAGAGAGGTTTCTAACTGAGTTTGTCCGCAGTTGTTTTCAATGTAAGAATTTATGTCAAACTCTGTTGTGTTTTCATCAATCTGAAGAGAATAAATTGGTGCTGGCGATAGCAATGCATTAATAACATCGTCACGGCCATTATTCTCTCTGATCATTACATTTTGATCATCAAAGAAAGCATTTGCATCGGTAGAACCATCTGCCGGTGATTGAAGCATTGACTCACAAAGTTGAGTAATGGTTGTATATGCGATTGCGCGTCCGACAGCCTGGCTATCATATATAAGTTCTGCACTACTTGCTGAAGCTGCCCATGCTTTTTTATTAAGAATGTCGTAGGTTCCTCCCATCTTTTGAGCAACAATATTGTCAAATGGAGATGCTAGATCATCGCCCATCTTATTTGCAGGCAAGAATGCACTCTTTGCTACAACATCAATCAAGTCATCCAAAGTATTGAATGAAACACCTGCCTGATTCATATTGTTGATGATATATGCATAATCAAAGAGAGGCTCATTTACTTTTGAGTAACCAAAGTTGATAGCAGGTGTCTTTGGATCATAATGCATGATATAATCAAGAGTACGAAGAGCACCATACGAATTGTAAAGGACGTTTGCCATAGATGGACCTTGATTCATAGCTCTAAATACTTCCGGAAGTACAATCCATGGATAAAGCTTAAAAGCCTGGGCATTTTGATTTAATGCATCTCTGATAATACTCAATACATCTACAAGCATTCCGCTACCTGTACCACCTGCAATAGAAGCAAATACATTAACATTAGCAGGATATTCAACACCACCGATATTTGTGTCAACCTCGTACTTAGAACCTTGTGGGATAAGTTGGTGAATTTTGGTTACAACGGCCTGTATATTGCTCTTAATCCCCTGATTGTTGTAGTACGCAATGAATCTACCATTTGAACGCACCTGTCCAGCTCCACCTCCTTGAATAGAAGACAGCTTATCTACATTCTTTGATGGCACCCAATCGTACGTTTTGGGGTTTGCATTATAAACACCTAATGCACCTCTGACTGTACATACCAGCAACTCTGCAGGATCCAATTCAATAATTTCACCACGATTGCTTGTTACACTCTTGTTACTTGCTGCTCCATCCGTATCGATTGCGAGAAAACCAATCATTGGTGGAACCTCACCGTAACTGTCAACAAAACACTTTTTTACTTTCAACAATGTTGATACGCCAGTACCTCCAAGACCGACATAAAGCGTTTTCTTAAGTTTGATAGCCATAATCTATAATTTAACTTAATGTTATTGATAATTTTTCAAAATGATTATTGATGGTTGCAACACCACTTCTCGGTATGGGATTTGGATTTACTGTATATCCAGTACCAAAAGCTGCTGCATTTCTTCTTTTAGGAGAGAAAGTTAATTTTGTCTTGAACAAAGGATTTACATATGTCTTTATTTCACCAATAAAAATGCGACTCCAAATAGATTGTTTTACTTTTCTGTCGTAAAATACAACTTTCCTGGCATCAGTAAAAGCAAAGGTCATTTGTCCAACAATAATATCGTTTTGTTTGATAAGTATTGATTTTCTGAATTTGCCGAAATGTGGATATACAGAAGGGCGTATAATAAAGAACCAAAACATGAGACAAGCAACTATGGTGATGGAGATCCACTTCAAGACCTTTTTCAATGGATTCATGCTTTTATCATAATCCAAAGTCCATTGAAAAACATCGACCTTTTGGTCGACAGACAATTGCTGAGAATCCAATCTATCAAGTTTATGATTAATAAGTTTTAGATATCCTTGATGCTTGCCAGTCTCCGCATCTGGAGAGAATGTAAATTCAAGTTTTACCGAATCGGTTTTGCTATACACACGAAATATGTTATGCTCTGCAACAACACCATCTACCTTGACCTGCATTTCTGACGTCGGGATTGGTTTGTCATAATTATCGACAAACTGAAACTCTGCAAATGAACTTGCATCATTCTGCGCATCAATGCTGAAATCGCAATCCATTGTTTTTACTACAGGCGAGATACTATCACTCACCCAAAGAAAAGATGGATAGTATTTCACTGTACCAAAATCTGTACTTTTATCCTTACAGCCGACAAGCGCTATACACAAAAGCAATAGTATGCTAAACTTTTTCATCGTATGCTTATTTTTAATGTTCTTTCTGGTTTACTCAAACACGAAACGTTTACTGTTTCTGTAACAAGGAAGTCAAATTGTCCTCCTCCATTCATAGTCAACTGCAATGGAACCTTTTGCTCTGCGGGAAGTGCATGCACGTCACCTGTCACATCTACGTCAACTCGCAATTTCCCATCCTTTATCTTTGCGCTTTTGACTTTGAAACCAGAATTGTCTGGGAATTTTGCATCAAACGTTTTTCCTTTGTGATTGCCATACACAGGAATCTCAAAATACTTCTCTGTTCTGGCATTAAAGACGGCTTTGGTATCTACTCGAACAAGATTGATGTTCACATCTGTTGTCTCAACCGCCCACAAATGGTTTGTTCGTTGGGTGCTCTCCGAACCTATCTCATTCAAAGCGGCCTTATAAGACTTGGCGATTGGATGCAGCATCACATAGAAACCATAGACATACTTATCTTTATATCTGTTCTTCCATGTCTTCAATTCGCTTGGGAACGGATCATAATTATGATCTTCTGCAACATGATCACTTATGCCATCAGTCATGAAAAAGACGTAATTTATACGGTCGGCTGCCACTCTATTGTTGTAAAAATCTCTTATTGGCATCTCGTGATAAGTCTTAGTAGCCTTTGTCATCGGCAAGCCATTAATTATGTTTTTGAGCTTCGCCTTTCCACTTTCTGTGGCAAGCTCACGATATGACTTGACTGATGATTTTGTATCGAACGCATAAGGGCATACTAAAATCTCTGTCGTTTCGTCATTAACTCCGTCAATAGCCTCTATTAATTTTTCTCTTACGAGATTCCAGATGTCATTTTGTTCCATACTATAAGAACAGTCTATGTAATAAACTCTTCTTTCTTTAAGGATTTGCGCATTTATGCTCATTGGAAATATTAACAACAAAAATAGCAGAATACTTTTCATTATTATAACATCTGCCTCACCCTTAGCAGTACTATATTTAAGTTAACAAAAAAGACGTGGGTGCTGTACGTTGTTTATCTTTTCTTGTTGTGCCTTCGAACTTGCCTTACTCCAAAGATAAACGAACAGTTAGCCCACGCCGGTAAATATATTATATGCATATTTGTACAGACTATGCACTCACCCGCAATGAATGTGGTGAGATGCATAGAGTGTACAGGGATATAATACACCCTTGGTGGACGTTTCTGTGTTTGTCTTCCGGAGTGATGAGTGTTCGAAGTTCAACAAGAGGAAGAAAACGTCGGTAAACGTCCTAATAAAATATATGTGACAAATGGCGCAAACCATTGTCGTGGACAAAATTAGTTAAAAAATGTTTATGTAACACCAAAATGTATGCTTTTTTTTCAAAAAAAGTTTTTTGTCATATTCGCAAGCACTTTGAAATCAATTAACATAAGCATTTTCTTAACTGTCCATGTGGGCTAACTTCAAATACAAAGGTACACATTTACAATGAATTACGAAAAATCTTGATTGAAGAATGTATGAGCACCCCTTTTCCATGTACGGAAGGTGCGTTTGAATGTTTGGACTAATTCTTGCCCAACACACTGACGGCATCATCACAAAGGAAATGATACTCCTCCCAATCATTGTCGTCTTCATTTACTGATGTAGGATAGTGTGTCGATGTAGGTTAAGTTTCGGACATAATCGAGCACAACAGCAATAAGGCCTCTGCGGATGGAGATATTACAGATGGCATATTTACAGATGGACGTGCATCAAAAACTAAGAGTCTTTTTGAAATATGTATGGTCTTTATATGAGTTGTATTTACTATATAATAGCGTCCAACTTGCACCAAAGCACCTCTCAATTCTGAAGGCATCGTGTTGTTTATTACTCTCGCAATCTGCCCTAACTGTTTGGGAATATTGAGAATTTCCGTACCATCACACAACAGCACATTGGTGTAGTTTCCGTTACTTTTGAAATAAAGGATGTTATCTACATCAAGAAAATAATGCTCTATCGAATTATTTATATGCAACCTATATGGATGTTTTGTAATCATATCAATGCCCTCTCTAACTCCCCCCGAGGGGAGGAACCATTATTCGATATCCACAACCATATCGTCAAGCACAAGAGGGGGAAGCATGTGGTGAGCGAGGAGGGCATTTACTTCCTCTAAGCGCTTTGGAGACAGCAACAAAGTCCCTGATCGATAGCGACTGAACTGAGTGCGATTGTGGAAATAGGCATGAAGGACGGCACGAGCAGTTCGCTCCTGCGGCACAGTAAGTGTGTCGAAATAGCCATTGAAGCCTTTTCCGAAAGCCACACCCTCTGAACCTTTGTAAAACTGGCATTTGCCGCCTGTCATGGTTATTGCATCAGGGTTGACAATTCTAATTTGTTCGAGGCTTCTTGAACATTGTTTACGAACAATCTGGCGCACGCATTTTTCTGCAGATGGACAATTGCCATTTATGCACTGCGCAATTCTCTTTTGCAGTTTTTCGATGTCTAATGTCATAACTTTTGCGATTAGTTTATAAGTTAGGTAATCAAATTTCTATATGCTCATACTTGCTGGTTTGTTCTTGAAAATCTACCAAACAAGTTTTGTTCTTGCATGAATTGATAATGGA
Organism: Bacteroidaceae bacterium; assembly: GCA_024401215.1. Lineage (GTDB taxonomy): Bacteria > Bacteroidota > Bacteroidia > Bacteroidales > Bacteroidaceae > Minthosoma. Next base: position 10,558 of record JAKSLL010000071.1, on the reverse strand, counting down.
TAATAAGCAGATATTCACAATTAGTCAAAGGCTGTCAAGTATTCCTATACGCTTAAATCATTCATTATCAATCACAAGTCATCAATTACTCTGAACCGATGAATTATTCTGTCTAAAATGATGTACAAATATACGGTTTTCAAATGATTCACGCAAATAACAAAGCCCAAAATCTGCGTGGAATCACAGGCGTCAAGAAATGCCTGTGTTAGTTTGCGTCAGGAGGAAATGAAACACATACATTATGTTACGCGCGTAACATGCCGTATGTTACACGCGTAACACACGGCATGTTGCAGGTGTTACACAAGGCATGTAACATTTGTAACAAACAAAAGAATCTTGGATTTTGCTGATGCACACACACTCTGTCTATGCCGCGCTTTTGCCACTTATCACCTTCTTCAGCCCTCGCCTAATCCACACAAGCACAATGGCGAAAAGAAGACGGGTAGAGATTATCCATAGAGCGGAGATGCCTGTGACAGCAAAAACAAGAGTGTCTTCGAGCATTGAATGGTTCATTATAAGGTGGTAGTTGACCGCATTGGACTCTTCCCTGTTGATGAGTCCCTTCTCTTTGAGTTCGACCATGACGGCAGAACCATAACTGATGCCAAGGACATTGCCCACAAGCCACATGTATGCCGCCTGACGAGGAAGACCGAAGATGAGCATGAGAGGCGAAAGAAAGTCGGAGATGGGACGAAGAAGAGAGTAAGCCTCCAGAAGTCGCTGAATGACCATGAGGCTGTATATGATGAGTAGAACTATAGCTGTCATTTTCAGCTGAGAGAGCAACCACGTGAGCAGCACATCGGTGAGACTGCTATCATGTGAAGCTCCCATATACACATAGGATTCTGAGAGTTCGGGAAGCGCCCAATTAAGATAGATGGCACAAAGGAATGCCATAAGAAGACGGATGAAGCACATCTTCCAAAATGATGAGCCCGTCTTGCGGTTGACAGCACACTCCATAGGCAGAGCATGGCAAATGGCAATCATTATGCCAAGGATTGTCGCCTGACGAAGTGTGAGCGGTATAGACATCATAGCTGCAATTCCCGCATAGGTACCAGCTGTTGCGCCCGAGATGAAGATGACAGCAGATTCGCCAGGGAGTCCCAGACGAACAAAAACAGGATTGAGATAACCTGCAATCCATGCGAGGATGCCAAAATGCTGAAGCAGCGTGACAGCAAGAGAGATTGGTATCATGAGCTTAAGAAGCCACGAGGCACTCTTCCATGTTGACGGGAGTGCGAGGCGCAGGCAGGCTAAGAGTTTCTTTTTCATCGCAAGCGGTTATTTATGAAATGCTTCTTCACATAAGCAAAATAGAAGATGACACCAATCACATTTATAGCGAAAGCAAACCAGAATGCTGCGGAATAGTTGACATATTCGATTGCCATTCCGCCAAAAAACACTCCGAGCCCCATGCCTATGTCCCAGGAAGTGAGCTGAGTAGCATTAGCTGTGCCTCGCTTGTTATTGGGCGCAAGGTTTATCATCATGGTCTGCATGCCTGGCCATATATGTCCATTGCCAAGTCCTATGATTATCGCTGCCCCATAATAGCCTATTGGATTTTTGAGAAGCGCAAAGAGGAGATACCCAAACACCGAAATGAGAATACCATGATTCACATTCTCTACAATCTTGCCCTTACGCAGAGAGCGTGCTCCTATAAGGCGAGAAAGCATCAAACCGCAGCTGAGGACGGCAAACCACGCCCCCGTACCAGCCGTCATGCCAAGCTCCTCCTTGCCATAGATTGCAAGGTATGTGGAAAGAACGCCATAAGACAGTCCAATGCACGACATCACAATGCCTTCGCTCCATCCTTTACGCAGAAAGAACCTGTCAAGAGAAAGAGGGTCTTTGTTAGGCACAATCTCTTTGGTTGGGAAATGCACAGTAGCATTGATGATGAATCCGAGGCATGCTGCACACAAGGCTATGATGAATATAACATTGTAGTTGCCAATATATTCATACACAAGGAGTCCGATGGTGGGCGCAATACTTGTCGCAAGATTATTGCTGAGTCCGTAGTAGCCAATGCCTTCTGCACGGCGAGCAGGATGAAGCACATCGATAGCGCATGTGCTGTTTGCCACTGTGACAGAGCCCATCGGTGCGCCATGAAGGGTGCGGATGACAGCGAAGAGTGTCATTGTGCCCGCTATAAGGTAACCTGCAAAAAAAGCGAAGAAGAGGAAATAGCAGACAAGTAGCACAATACGTCGAGGATAGCTATCGACGCAGTAACCTGCTATAGGGCGGGCAAAGAGTGCAGTAAGGGTATAGCCCGAGAGGACAAAACCTATGGTGTCTTTATCTGCCTGAAATGTTTCGCTGAGATAGAGCGGAAGCAGAGGTGTGACAATCATGAATGAGAAGAATATCATGAAGTTGGCGCACCACACTTTTGTATAGTTAGAATTCCAAAGCTTCTCCATCTTTTACCTTATTCTATTTAAGTCTCGTCCCCTGAGTAGAGCTACTGGGGGTTTCAATAAAAGAGACACATCCCTGAGGATGCGTCTCTTGTCTCATATTTATCCGTTTATGACGGCTGTTTACTTCTCTTCGCCAATCATCTTCCAGATGCCTGCTGCAACAGCTGCACCTACGAAAGGACCTACGATGAACACCCAAAGCTGCTCAAGAGCCATGCCACCTTCGAAGAGTGCAGGACCGATAGAACGAGCAGGGTTAACAGATGTACCTGTATAGTGAATGCCCACGAGGTGGATGAGGATGAGTGACAGACCGATAGCAAGACCAGCAAAGTTGCCAGCACCCTTCTTTGCGTCTGTTGTGCCAAGAACAACAAGCACGAAGATTGCAGTAAGCACGATTTCAGCAATAAGACCTACCACGATGCCGTGATCGCCACATGCGTTAGCACCTGTTGTTGTGCCACCTGCAAGAAGCTGGTCAGTAGAAGTCATACCGAAAAGAATTGCTGCACCAAGGATTGCACCGATTGTCTGGAAAAGCATATACATACCAGCATCCTTACCGCTGATGCGCTTTGTAAGAAGACAACCAAGTGTGATGGCAGGATTAATGTGGCAACCAGAGATGCCTCCGATAGTGTAAGCCATTGCTACTACAGCAAGACCGAATGCAAATGCTGTACCTACCACTGATGCTGTGTCAGAGCCACAATTAAGAGATACGGCTGTGCCACAACCAAGAAGTGTAAGAACCATTGTTCCCACCATTTCTGCTAAATACTTTTTCATAATACTTGAATTTAGTTAAAAATTAATATTAATTTGATTATACTGTTCAATTATTGTTCAAGATGAAGAATGCCACCTGTTGCAGGATGGAGCGTGAGTTTTGTTGTCGCCCCTTTATTGAAAAGCGCAGGAGCGAGCACATCCATAGTGCCAAACTGGGCGAAAGGAAGTTCCTTTGAATACAGAGTAGATGACATTGTGCTGACTGTCACCCTTGCAAGACTTGGCATATTATATACAAGTCCTACAATCTTGCGTTTTGCAGCCTCTTTCTCATCAGGGATGATGACGGTGTGCATATCCTTGACAGATATATAATATGGTGCGCCAGCGAGATCGTCAGCATCGCAGAAACCAAGACGTGAGGAGAAGCGGAACATCACATCCTTCTCAACATCAGCAGAAGGCGTGTACTCAAAAGTCTTCGCCATATAAGTAGTGTCAGAATATCCTGCAAAGAGCTGTGTGAGTGCCTCCTCTTGAGCATCAAGTTCATCAAGAACAATCTTCAGCGACGCACCATCCTTCGGCATATTATCTGCCTGTCCGCGACGGATGGCATTCTTGCTTTCTCTGATGTCAAGAATCTCTTGTGCTGTGAGCTCTGCCATCTTAGCCAGCGAGATTGCTGACAGAATCTCCTCTGTGAGGTATTTCTTTGAATCAAGCTTGTGATTCGTTGCTGCCGGTACGTTTACTGTTCTTTCTGGAATCTCCTGATTAGTGTTGATTGCAAGGAGCAATCCGCTCTTTGACAGCTGCGCCATAGGGGCAATTGTCTTGTCTTTAAGCTTCACCGTGAACATCTTTGTTGTGTCAGGCACACCTTCTTGATAAACATCGAGAGAGAGTACAGCCCAATTTGTGGTAGATTCCTGCACCACCCCGCTCATGTGAAGATAACGGTCTGCGTACTTTGCAAATTCTCCTGGAGTGTAAGTCACCTTCATCGCCGTTACCTCCGCCTTGACTCCGGTCTTAGGAAGGATATAATTAACACCCTCCGCTACAATCCCCGGATTGAACTCAGTAACCTGTGTCTGACCCATGCTCATAAGCGACACAAAGCTGACCAACGCTGATATTATTGTTTTTTTCATTTCTGAGATTACAAGTTAAAGTAGGATTTATGATTACATCATGCGTAACCAACCATTATTATGATTTAAGCTCCTTAAATGCATTCGGCAGATAGTATATCAAATCTCTTGATATGATGCTCTCCTCACAGCCAAGTTCTCTGGCCGCTATGTCGCCCGAAAGTCCATGCAGATAGACAGCAAGGCGCAAAGCAACTTCAGGTGTGTATGCCTGAGCAAGGAAGGAAAGTATTATGCCGGTAAGCACGTCGCCACTACCCGCAGTCGCCATGCCTGGGTTGCCCGTTGAGTTGAAATACACATTGCCTTCAGGTGTGACAACAGCAGAGTACGCGCCTTTGATAAGCACATATATCTGCTGACGTGCAGCAAGTTCGCGTGTGCTCTCAAGTTCTTCGTAAGAATTGCGAGTGGAGCTTATCAGTCCGAAAAGTTCTTTCTTGTGAGGTGTGAGGATGCTCTTTCGAGGGAGCTGAGAAATCCATCCGCGATGAGAGCCAAGGATATTGAGCGCATCTGCATCGATGACCATTGGGCACTTCGACATGCTGACCTGCTCGATGAAAGCCTGTACTGTGTAGCTGCTTGTTCCTATGCCAGGGCCAATTGCCATTGCATCATAGAAATGCGTGTCGAACGACTGGCTGAAGCAGTTTGGATCGACATCAATATCAAGCACAGCCTCTGGCACTACAGACTGAAGTATCTGTACATTCGCCTCTGGAGTGCGCACAGTAAGCTTACCCACACCACTGCGAAGACAAGCCTTGGCAGACAGAATCGCCGCACCAGCCATGCCTGCAGTACCTGCAATAAGTACGGCATGCCCCATGGTACCCTTATGAGCAAACTTAGAGCGAGGCTTCACCATATTGCACACATCATCCTTCTCGGTGAAGAAGAACTGAGTGGCAGTAGATTCATCATCAGGATCTTTGAGTCCAATATCAAGCACCTCCCATGAACCTACAAACTGTTCGTGTTCATGGAAGAAGAAAGCAAGTTTCGGGCAATGTATAGTGTAAGTGACTGTGGCATGAATGACATGATTCATGACATTGTATGTGTTATCCTCAGTCATAAGTCCAGAAGGCATGTCTATGCTTATGACTGTCGAAGAAGAGCCATTGATATATTTGACAACGGAAGCAAAACCGCCATTGAGAGGGCGTGAAAGACCGATGCCGAAAAGTCCGTCAATAACAATGTCCGTAGGTTCGAGCTTTGGAGGGACAAACTGAGTTGTGACTTCCGTAAACTCTATGTTCCTCGCACCGAGAGACGCCTGCTTTGATGCCTGATACTCTATAAGCCTCATCTTATTGGTCTGGCATTCAGAAGACATCTTCTCTGCTGTATTGAACAAATACACATACACTTTGAAGCCTGCCTCACAAAGCATGCGTGAAATGGCAAGAGCGTCTCCTCCATTGTTGCCAGGACCAGCAAACACCTTGACAGGAGTTGTTGACTCCCACCTGGCAATTATGCGGTCAGCAATGGCACGAGAGGCACGTTCCATCAAATCTACCGAACTTATCGGTTCATTTTCTATGGTATAAGCGTCTAATGTTTTTAGTTGCGCTGCGGATAAAATCTTCATACTACATGTTTGGATGAGACAAAATTCATCTTCATTGTGCAAAAATAGTAAATAGATATTGAAAAACACTCATAAAAATGCCGAAATTTGGGTGAACATTGCAATTTTATACAATATTACTAACTTTTTCACGCACATATAGCATTTTTCTCTTATCTTTGCATAGATTTTCGTGAAATCCTCTTTACAAAATGATAACAATAAAAGACAAACGATTCGATTTGTTCATTACAAACGAACAGTTACAGGAGAAAATTGACATCGTTGCTAATAAAATCAACAAGGACTACAAGGGAAAGAGACCTGTATTGGTGGCAATTCTCAATGGCGCTTTCATATTCGCTGCCGACCTTGTCAGACGGCTTGAGTTCGAGCACGAGATACATTTCGCGAAATTCTCCTCGTATGAAGGAATGGACACAACGGGCAATGTTGAGCAGCTTATCGGACTGACAGCAGACATCAAGGACCGTGATGTGATAATCATTGAGGATATTGTGGACACAGGAACAACAATGAAGAGTGTCATTCCGCAGTTTTTCGAAAAAGGAGCTCGTTCTGTTGAAATTGCCGTGCTGCTTATGAAGCCAGGCAAGCTTGAAGTGCCTCTTGATGTAAAATACTGCGCAATGGAGATTCCAAACGAGTTTATTGTAGGATATGGGCTTGACTACGACAGTTTAGGCAGAAACTACAAAGACATTTACGTAGTGAAGGAATAAGCTCTGGCGACATATTCTGCAGAAACACAGCATAAAGAAATCTTATACACAAATTATACATAACACAAATGAAGAATATCATTATTTTCGGTGCTCCAGGCTCAGGCAAGGGCACTTACAGCGACAAAATCGTCGCTAAGTACGGAATGGGACACATCTCTACAGGCGATGTGCTTCGCGGAGAAATCAAGAACGGCACAGAACTCGGCAAAATTGCAAAGGGATACATCGATAACGGACAGCTCATCCCAGATGAGTTGATGATTGACATCCTCGCTAAGACTTACGATGCTGAACCAGCAGGCAAGGGCGTAATCTTCGACGGATTCCCACGCACTATCGCTCAGGCAGAGGCACTCAAAAAGATGCTTGCTGAGCGCGGACATGACATGGGTGTAATGATTGAGCTCAATGTTGACGAGGAGACTCTCATGGCTCGCCTCCTTAACCGCGCTATCGAGCAGGGACGTGCTGACGACAACGAAGAGACTATCAAGAAGCGTTTCGAAGTTTACCGCACACAGACTGCTCCTCTCGCAGAATGGTTCGAGAAGGAAGGCATGCGCAACACTATTGACTGGCAGAAGAACAACAGCATGGACGCTATGCTTTCTGCTATCTACAAGGTTATCGACACAGCTAACGCATAACAGCAAATATCAATAGAAGGTTAAAGGTTAAGAGTTAAAGCTGTATGACGGTTTTAGCTTTAACCTTTAACTTTTATTTTAGGGGTGTTCTTGCATCCATTACAGGATTCAAAAACACCATCTACACAAACGGCATGGCTTTATCTGTCAAGCACACACAAAAACAGAGTTGGCAGACATCATAAAGCACGCCACAAACAGATAGTGCGATAGCTTTCATCATTATCTAATATAATATATAAAGAAGTAGGCTAACGCTTTTTTTCACCAAAACAGAACATCAGGATGGCACAAGACAGCAACTTCATTGACTATGTAAAAATCTATTGTCGCTCTGGCCGAGGCGGACGCGGCTCAACTCACATGCACCGAGCAAAGTATCTGCCAAAGGGCGGACCTGACGGTGGTAATGGAGGACGTGGCGGTCATGTCATTCTGCGCGGCAACCGCAACTATTGGACACTCCTCCATCTACGCTATGACCGTCATATACATGCGGAACATGGCGGCAACGGTTCAAAGAGCAAATCCACAGGAAAGCAGGGTGCCGACAAATATATCGACGTGCCTTGCGGTACTGCCGTATATGATGCTGAGACAGGAGAATTTATATGTGAGGTTACTCAGCATGAGCAGGAGGTCATACTCCTCAAAGGCGGTAGAGGCGGACTCGGAAATTTCAACTTCGCCACACCAACAAACAAAGCTCCACGCTATGCACAGCCTGGAGAGCCTATGCAGGAGAGAGCGGTAATCCTTGAACTGAAACTGCTCGCAGACGTTGGTCTTGTAGGTTTTCCTAATGCAGGAAAATCCACCCTTGTCAACGCCCTCTCATCAGCAAAACCAAAAATTGGAAATTATCCTTTCACAACCCTCGAGCCATCGCTCGGCATTGTGCCTTACCGCGACAGCCGCTCGTTTGTGATTGCCGACATACCTGGTATCATCGAAGGTGCAAGCGAAGGACGAGGTCTCGGCTTGCGTTTCCTACGTCATATTGAAAGAAACTCGCTCTTGCTCTTCATGGTGCCTGCAGATACAGAAGACATAAAGCACGAATACGAAGTGCTGCTCAACGAACTGGCACAGTTCAACCCAGAACTGCTTGACAAGGGAAGAGTGCTTGCCATCACCAAGTGCGACCTTCTTGGACAAGACGAGGAGCTTCTTCAAATGCTCAAAGAAGGGTTGCCTGACGATGTGCAGGTAGTGTTCATCAGCGCTGTTGCTCAACAAGGACTGCAAGAGCTTAAGGACATACTCTGGAAAGAGATGAACAGCGAGAGCAACAAGATTGCAGCCATCAACACTTCAGAATCCATCATTCGTGCAACAAAAACCTTCGCCTACCTCGACGACTTCGCAGACGATGAAGAAGGCTGGGGAGATGAAGAAGATATCGATGAGGATGAAATCGAGTTCCTTGATGAGGATGAGATTGAAGACCTCGACGATGAAGAATTTGAATATACTGATTAACTTGCATAATTCATGCAGGAATTGATAAATGCATATATATAACACCCCATCACATATCACAGCTTTCTCTACAACAAGAGACGGCAGCGTATCCATACATCCAAAGCATTTCTTCATGCCTCATCACCAGATGCATGGCACTGTAACTCGTATCATTGACGAGAACTTTTTAAAGAAAAGTCCACTCGAACAGGCTCTCGGCTTCGACGGCATAGATGCTGTATGCACAAATCTTCCAGATGTATGTGTGGCAGTAAAGACTGCGGACTGCATACCAGTACTGCTATGGGATGACAGCACTAACGTGGTGTCAGCTGTGCATGCAGGATGGAAAGGCACAATGAAGCGTATTGCAGAAGCAAACATTGAACTTCTTGCTTCGACATACGGCACCAAAGCAGAGAATCTACATGCTATAATAGGACCGGGCATTGGTCCTGACAGTTTTGAAGTTGGAGACGAAGTGTATGAACTTTTCCGAAACGCAGGGTTCGACATGGAAAAACTCGCAAAACGCTATCCCGACTTCCGCAACCCAAAAGCAGAGAAATGGCATATAAATCTTTGGGAATGCAACCGTATGCAGTTAATAGAAAAAGGTGTCAACCCAAACAACATCTTTATTGCTGGGATTGACACCTTCATGAATTACGACAGATTCTTCTCAGCGCGAAGAAAATGCGACGGAAGAATCATCAATGGCATTATGTCAAGTAAGTGCTTGTAAGTTGGCATTCAACCTTACAAGCACCTTATCGTCAGTTTATTTCAGCTCTTCAACAAGACTGTTCCAATTGTCGCAGAGGTCCTGCATAGAATGGAAAAGGAGATTGGCACCTTGACTCAGAAGCGCCTCATCAGGCAGCGGACCAGTATTGACTGCTATAGTGAACACACCTGCAGCAACTCCAGCCTCAACACCAAGAGGGGCATTCTCCACAACAACAAAATTTCTTGGCGAGAGATGAGCATCATCTTTTGACGCATCATCACAATTTCTCACAAAAACGCCATACTTCTCCATACCCATCAGATAAGGCTCTGGATTTGGTTTGCCATACTTCACATCGTATGCAGTAACCATCAGTTCTGGCTTGAATATGTCGGGGAAGTTTCGATTTAAGCGTTCGAGTAATGTTTTCTGTCCGCTTCCTGTCACAACCATTGGCACCACCCCACTTTCTTTCACTTTTGTAAGTGTCTCAAAAGCACCAGGCATACGCAATGCCTTTGGACAGGTGTTAAACATATCACTCTTATACTTATATATCTCTTCCACCTCCTCAGGTGTCGCCTCATAGCCTCGCTGACGCATAGACACAATGTTGACCGTGGCTGCACCTGTACGCCCTTCATGCATGTAAGCCTCCCATTCAGGGAGATCAAGACCGTAATGTTTCATTGTCTCATGCCAGCAATGGGCATGATTCTTCATAGAATCGAACAGCACACCATCCATATCGAACATCGCTGCTCGCAATTCCATCCTCTCATATCCTTTTTCCTCGAGATATGCCTTAACTCTCTCTCGAATAAATCCTTTATCCATATTAATACTTATAAACTCAAGTTTCCCTCCCTTTTAAAATCTCTATAAGGCGATTATTTTATTTATTATCAAGAACCGTCAGCTCGGCGTAGCCAATTAAGAGAAATGCTTAGCATGCCTGTCATTACTGAATGAATTAGGAATGTAGAGAATTGCTATTTGCCGTAGCATGACTCAACGGACGCGAAGCGT
>JAKSLL010000070.1 GCA_024401215.1 Bacteroidaceae bacterium | reverse complement strand
AAGAGCCTGTCAATGAAAGTGTTGTTGGAGAATGCAGCATCAGCAACAACATACTGAGCCTGCGCCTGTACTTGTCCAGCATCATAGCGTACCACTCCTGCTAATTGAATTTAGACCTGTCAAAAGTCTTTTGGTCGGGAATCTGTACGGCAACAAGCGAAATGCAATCGTGCATATTGATGTCGATGGCAGCAATGCCATGCATTTCAAGTCCCCATTTGGCTGCACTCGCACATCCCGACCAGAACATGCCTGTCCATGGGGTGCATTTGCCTGACTTATCAATGTAGCTTGGATCAATGGCAACAGCGATGCGGTCACCTTCATTGAAGATGCGCTTCATGAGCGACATGTTGAATCCAAGCCAGTCAACATCTTCAAGATGTGCCTGTCTGTAGGTTTTCTCCGTATGCGTTCCGTAGCGTTCCATCTGCGTGAAGTTTATCTTTCTGGGCAGAGCCATATACAAAAGTATGATCTGCACGATAAGGTTCTTAATACGATTGCCAAGAGGCTTTCTCATGAATTTCTTACTGCTGTAAGTCTTGATTGAGCCTAATGCTTCAAGACAAATTCTCTCATATTGGTCAAGTGCTGCTGATAGTATCATATTACTTTTGTTTTGCACCCAAAGTTAGTGATTTTCAGTCACTTGACCAATTTTGTAGTGCTAAATAAAGTTAATATAATAAACTAATTTTCAAACACTTAAAATGGTTTTTACCGGACTATTGAATAAATCATGTATTATTATTCATTCTGTAAATAAGACCATTTGGTGACAAGATGAATATGTATGTGGATACAAAAAAAGATAAACTGATAACTGATAATTGTCTCGTTATAGGATAAGGGGTGTGTACATTGTGTGCATACCCTTTTTCGTTTTCAATAACTGTTTATCTGTGATTTGTGATTACTGTGACTGGTATGTGGCTTGGTGTAACAAATCGTGACGGCATAGTAGAGGGTGTGTTTTGATTGAGTATTGTCTCAAATAAAAGTGGTTGGTTGGCATAATTATTGGATATTTTCTCTGATTGTCTTGCACTTTCAAGAACGGGTTTTGTTTTACCAAAATCCTCCAAATTAGAACCTTTGATGCCTTTGGCTCTTGGAATTATCCTACAAGAACAATAAAATTGCTAAATTCGGTTGAATTTGGTAAAATCCTTGTTAATAGTTACCTTGTAAGTTCTGAATTTCAGAATACTACTCTTTGTCCGAGAATGTAGATACCTGCATCGTTAAGAAGCTGGCGATTGAAGTCAGGTTCAGTCTTTGTAAGAAGACAATGGCGACAGATTGTGAGTATCTTGCCCATGCCATTAGCGCCGCGTATAATTCCTTCTTCGTCTGGATAAGCTGCCCAAAGAGGGTCATTCTTGACTACCTCTACAATAATGCAGTCTTCTGGAACGCTGCGTAGAAGTTTAGCAAAGTCCTTGTTTAACAAACATTTCTGCCAGACACACCAAAGCATCCAATCGTAACGAAAGGTGGCGAAATCTTGACGAATCTCAGACTTGTACTTTGCTTTGGAACATCGTTTTGCATAGACTCCTGAAGGCATCTTGCGGATGTAGTTTTGAATCTCAATGGAACGTTCACATTCTTGACTCCACTCGCCACAGAGATAAAGATGCTCAGTTCCGTACCACTTTACTCCGAAAAGGTTGAAATGGAAACCTCCTGCCATGTTTCCCAACTTACCCGATGCTATACCACCACAAATGTCTTTTGGACCTGAGTAGGTCATAAGATTGAAGGACTTTGGATCTATAGACTCTTGACGAGACAATATAAGTGAATTGATAGAATTGTTGTACTGTGTTTCTCTGCTGATATTCATTTACGTGCTTTCATTTGGTTTTGCAAATATACAACATTTTTATTGTTTTCCGAAATTTTTTAGGAGAAAAATCAATGGTAAAAAATAAAAGTCAACATTTTTGTCGATAGTAAGCTTTCCTGTGAAAAGCGTCAACAAAGTCAGGGAACGTGTCAACGAACATCCAATATGAAAGTCAACATTCTCAGTAGGGAAAATCATCGAGAAAGGGAGAGTTACAAATAACAGTAGTCACAGATAACAGTTAAACAAAAACGAAAATCAAGGATAAAATAAGGTTATATAATATTTATATTATATAAAGTTCTGTTCGGATTTTTTTTCAACTACTGTTTATCTGTTATCTGTGATTCTGTGATTCTGTGAAGGTGTATGTTTGAACACTCCAAGACAACAAACTCGCAATGATTTGAAAGTACCCCGAGTTTTTTAGCCCCTTTTTTTGGCAAAGCGAAGCGAATGTCGTAACTTTGCATCGTGAAAAAGATAGCGGAGCAACAGCAGATGGATAGCCTCGCGCCCGACTCCGAGCGCTCGGCAATTTCGCTTCCAGTAGCTCGGAAATGAGCATTCAGCAAATAAGCAGCGAAGCAAAAGTTGAATAAAAAAGATAATGCTGGGGTTGATGTCGGAACACGAAAGACACGAAAAGGACTGAAAAGCTAAAGTTGAGTTACAATCAGTTCCTTTTGACTGATACAAGAGCTTTGTTGAGCTTGAAGAAAATAATATTTACAAATTGCGAATGAAAAACATTTGATGTTTCACAAATAATGTCTATATTTGTTGTGTAAACATAAACAAAACTTGTAATTAACAAATGGACAAATTTACAAAGACCTTTACTACAAGCATACTAAAAACAAACTTGCTTAAATGCGCTATTCTGCTGTTTCTTCTTGCATTTCCTGTATTAGTTTCGACAGCTAAGGCTGACGGAGAAATCAGCGGCACAAAAGAGGATGCGCCATTGAAAATGAACTACTCCGTAAGTGGTGGCAATATTGATCCTGAAACGCTTAAAGGCGAGATCCATCCGGGAGAGACTATCTCGGCAAGTGTCACTATGGCAGAGGGTTTCACCGATAGCAATGGCATAAAGGATTGGAACCATCTGACTCTTCAGATAAGCACAAAAGGAGAAACCTATGTGGATAAAACATTCAACTGTGAGACATTTCCTTCTGCATCTGGCAGCTACACCGTGAAGGATACCGACGATGAAATCACAGTATGGCTCCGTACATCGTCAGAGTATTTCCTGCCTTATGGAAGCACAACTCGCGGAGCTAGCATTGAAGTGAAGTACAAGGTCATTAAAAAAGAGAACAAAAACAACAGCTCGTCAAGTTCTTCATCATCCTACAGTTCTTCGTACGAATTTCCTAAAAAGGAAGAAGCTAAGTGTTATTTTTGCGGAGCTCCTGACAGCAAGATAAGAATCAATGATATGTATGGTGAGGTGTCCACCAGATGTGAAAGCACAGACAATGATATGTTAGAAAGTGCCGATTGGGACACAGTAATCTTCGAAGAAGATAGAATTCAAACAGAAGAAGAATCGGGCGCTATTCTCGGACTTGAAGACATGAGTACTTTTGTCATCAAGCCAAACTCTATAATAGTGATTCGTAGTGAAGAAGACAAAACCACCCAATTCGATTTGCTCATGGGACGCATTTGGGGTAACATACAAAAGATGCGAGAAGGGAAAACATGGGGATTTGAAATGTCCCAATGTGTAGCAGGCATCAAAGGTACGGTATTTGCCTTAGAAGAAACTGGCACGGAATCCCGAGCATGGCTTTTCACAAGCAAGATGGATGTCACATCAAAAAGGACGGGTGAGACTATCAGTCTTGAGCCAGGTCAGATGGCGCGTGTCGGCACAGATGGCATCATCCATGTTGAGGAGTTTGACATAATGGAAGCTGCTAAGGATTTTGACATTCCGCTGACAGATATTGGAGGATGGTATGTAACTCATAAGCCTGGCTTCATTGTTGCTGCTATAGTCATTGGCTTGCTCATTCTCGCACTCCCTATCATCATTATCATAGTCATTGTGTTGGCAGTCAGTAAAAAGAAAAGTAGAAACAGCAACATGGGCAAGGCTGCAACTACTACGTCAAATCCAGCAGTAACAGTTTCTGTCACTTCACCTGCCACAGCGCAAGTTCTACCACCTGTGCCCCCAGCACAAACACCTGCCACATTCATAGCAACTCCTCCTCCACCTCCACAGCCATCAGCACCAAGAACCATCATCTGCAACCAATGTGGTGCGCAGAATGATGCCGACGCAAATTTCTGCGCAGAATGCGGACACAAACTTTGATATTTACTTATCCTTATTTCTCTTCTTCTTTCTGCTTCTTCTTGCGCAAGCGCTCTCTAATGGCTTCAAAATCATGCTTCCATGAGATACCAATGCCCTGGGTGTTGAGAGTCGATTTTGTGAAATAGCGGTCGTTTGTCTGGTTGTAACCTTTAAGATATAAATCGCCATTAGGAGTGAGTCGCCATTTCACCTCAAAATCGCCAATGAAGTTTGCCTGATTTGTCAGCGCATTATCACGATAGCCAAAATTACCGTCAATAAGCAATCGCTCGTTGAGCAGCTTGCCTGACAACATTCCTTCAACATCTAAGTCATCCCATCCATTCTCGCCAGTAGTTAGAGAAGAACCAAAATTCCAATTTGGGTTATCTCCTATAACATTAGAAAGAATCTGATTTATCTGTCCGCTGATGGTAGAAGACAAGAGCGAGTTTGCTGCTTGACCTGCATTATTGCCAGTACCATTAGCTCGGGCATACTCATTAGGGAAGAATCTGCCGAGTCCTAACAAATAGATCATCTGAGTGTTCATCTCCTCTTCAGAGTTTATCATCGAATTGACAAGTTGTTTCACTTCCTCGCTCACATTTGGCATGTCCATACCAAACTTAAAGTCCATATTTCCCAATTTACCTGTAATGTCAAGTATGCAATTTACCTTAACCTTGTTGTTTTGTGAGAATGCTTTTGTAGCTGTGAGGTCGCTAAGAGGTACGGAATTTATCTGATGTTGGCATATTAGATGAATGTTAGCATCGAAAGGATTGCCATTAAACTCTACGTTTGACCCAGGTTGAATAGCTAAGTCTCTGAATATTATGTCCTGAAGATACAGCCTGTAAGAACCAGATTGAATGTCGTAGTTGCCAAAAAGTTGGAATGCTCCCTTATTATACCACTTGGCTGTAAGCTGCGCATTACCGAAAGTTCGCATGTAGCCGTCCTCGAGGTTGTCCATTCTGAGTTTCACCTCGCATGCAGGCGTAAGGTTGAGGTTGAAGTTTATATAAATGTCGCTGCGGTAGTTCTTTTTTGCCTTCTTTACAATAGCAAGAGAATCTTGAGTTTCATATTGTACTTGCACCTTAGGGTTCATGCTGATAGCAAGAGAATCTCGGTTTCTGAATTCTATGAACGAATTGCCTGTAATAGCATCGGGAGTGGCAGCATCGTAAGCAAAGACAGAACCGCGTGCTGTTGTGACATCAGCATTTACATACAGCGGATGTCCATCCTTGCCATGAATAGAGAGTTTGCCATCGGCAAAGATTGTGGCATAGAATTTGTCGGAATTAAATTTTGTCTCATCGTATGCAAGCATATTTCGCAAGTCTGCTTCGAAGTCATACTTGAAATTCTTCATGTTATGATGAGTGACCTTTCCGTTGATTTTTGAACGATGACCAAATCTGTCGTACAAACTGATGTCAGAAAAGTCGAACAAATGTTTTCGTACTCTAAGTGTGTCACCTTCAATATGATAAGGTACATTAGTAGCACGAAGGCGGAGGTTCATGTTTGGCATAGCATCTCCTACGATATTTACATCATTGAAAGGTCCTACGATGGCAAGATTTCCTGTTATACATCCTGTAACCTCCTTAAATACACCTCCGAGGAATCCTCGTATGAAACTTGCATTAGTGTTGAAAGTTCCGACATTCAATTGCATGTCTTTCCGTGAAGGCGAAATCCATCCATCAAGTGTTGTGACACCAGTCATTCGCTTCATCCTGTCAGTAAGAGCGTCTGGCGTTTCGTAAACATCAACAATTCTGCCATTCATAACTATTCCGTCAACAGAATTATCCCAGTTTGCGGAAATTTTAGCATTACCAAGAGAGCCGTTATTCAACGCGAGGTCTTCGATGTCAATGTCAGCCTTGAAATTTGGAATGCCCCCACCTAAAAGATTGTTAAGAGCAGCATTTCCTGATACTTTGCCCGAGAGATGTATCGTTGTGAAATTTATGAGCTGCGTGATGTATTGAATTTCAATATCCTTCAAGACAGCAACAATCGAATCATTTGGATTGTCTGATGCTTTGCCATTGATAGCAATGTAACTATTGGTGTTGTCGTTAGAGAACTTAAGCTTATTGCAATTTATATTCTTCTCATAGAGAGTGATGCGAGAAGGGGAGACAGTCCATGTGGTGTCGTTAAGTATGGCTTTAGAACGATTGATAGTTATGTCTGTCTTCACTTTTCCAATAGAATCGCTCAGCTGAATGACAGGAAGCAGTTGCACTAAGATGTTGTTACGGCCGTTAATCTGCAGATTGGCGTTAGTGATGAATCTATTGTTGTGAATATCAGATGATAATCTGACTTTTGTTGTAGTAGTTGGCTCATCATCATATTTTCCGTATTTCACATTTTCACCACCAACATTTACAGCCATATTATTACTTGTGCTTTTACAATTGACAAATATGCTATCGTAATTGTTCCCGTTGTACGAAAAACTTGGAGATGAAAGATTCAAAGACATCTCGTCTGTTGCGCTTCTCACATGACCTTTAATAGAAACAGGATTGCTGAAGGAGTAATCGTTTGCTATGAAATGATGAAGTACAGGAGCATCATTCAGCAATACACTATAGGTGAAGTCTGCTTCATTAGATTCTGTCTTCTTGAAGAATATTGGTAAATGTTTGGCAAGCTGATTGGTGAAACTTTTTACAATGTCCATCATTTCAACCTTACCATCAAACGTACATGATAAAATATCACTATCAACAACAAACCTGTTTATGCCGTTTTGCTGTTGTAGTGCTTTGATATTTATGTCATTGACAAAGTAAGTGGTGTCCGGAGTGTTGATGTTAATCTCATTCAAACTAACATCTCCAAACAGATGTTTTACATCTTGTCCGTGAAGATTGGTGTTTACAGCAAACGAATAACTGTCGCCAGCAAGATTATGTGTGAGTTTGAGATTATTTGGATTTATCTCTTCAACATTCAACACAAGCTGAAGGTCTTTCTGCTGTCTGTCTGAATAAGCAATGTCTGCATTCAATCTCAGATTGTCGTCGTTGACATCAATCTTGCCATTTACTTTCTTATTTTCAGACGATGCATTCAGAGTGATATTCTTGTAGTTATACCCATTATAGCTGAAATCGCTTATCACACCTTCAACGAACCCGTCAGGAATTTCATTTTTATTTGAAATGTCAACATCAAAATCCATGTTGAGCGATGCTGTCCCGAGGTGTTCATTATCAGCAAGTATGCCAACCTGCAAGCTGTCTGCAATAACAGAGCCTTCTATCCTCTTGTTGTCAAAATACGAAATGCTGTATTCTGCGTCAGCTATGTTGCTGTTAAGTTTGCCATTAGAGATAATGCTTGCTGATGAGTATGAAATGTCACCTGTATAATCTAAATCTCCAACATTAGAAATCAGCTTCTTAAGCTTCTCGTCATTGACAAAGCTGTTTGCAAATCTGTTTGACAGAGTATTGGAAATCTTGAATTGAGACACATTGGCATTAATAGTTCTTTTGTCTTTGTTTAAGACATTGAGTATTTCTGCTTTAGCATCTAACACAAGAGAGGCGTTGTCGCTCAATAATTGCAGTTTATTGATAGAAATCTTCTTCTCATCGCCTCTGGCTTCAATATTAAAGCTGACAGGAAAATCTAAACATTCAAATTTACTGTCAACCTCCATCAAATTATATAATGTCACGTCCAATGGAGAAGCTTCAAATCTGAACTTCTTTTTCTGATTGTAATCTCCATAGAAGACATAAAGGCTGTCAATGTTGGCATCAGCTATTGGCATTTCAAGCAGAAGGTCAGTCAGCATCGCTTCGCTTCTGTTTGCAACAATACTGAATTGTGTGTTATGAACAGTAATGCCCGAATTTAATTCATGTAACTGCAATCGGCGTACAGAACAATTCACAGAGTCATTTGTTAGACATTTAAGTGAAAGGTTCATGCCACAGTCCTTCAAGCTTATGTGATTTTTATCGATATGATTGTTTGAGTGAGGT
The DNA here is from genome assembly GCA_024401215.1 of Bacteroidaceae bacterium. Taxonomy (GTDB): domain Bacteria; phylum Bacteroidota; class Bacteroidia; order Bacteroidales; family Bacteroidaceae; genus Minthosoma. The sequence continues at coordinate 14,273 of JAKSLL010000070.1, read as the reverse complement.
TCGGACTTAACATCGTAAGTTATAGATGCATGTCTCATTATGAACGAGTTAAGTCGTAGGTTTATCTTCGATTCTTTCTTGTTGTCGCTCTTGAATGCATCGATGATAAACTGATAGTTAGGAGTGCTTGTTGGTGTGTCTTTGTACAGCGTCGCTTTCACTCCAAAGAGCTGTGCTGTATTTATGTCAATCTTGTTGTTTAGCAACGAAATAAGATTTATGCTTGCAGATGTTCGGGCAACAGTAAGCATTTTCATCCCATTAGGTTCGTAAACTGTTATGTCATTGACGATGATGTTGTTAAGGAATCCAAGATTTATGCTTTTGATATCAACCTTAGCTCCAATCTGTTCAGACAAAACATCAGAAGTCCAACTTGCAAGATGCCTTTGCATCACAGGCAGGTTGAACAAAAGGACGATAGTTGCATACAATGCAACTATCACTCCAATTATAGTAACTAATATTTTCTCTAAACGCTTAATATCCCGAATGCTTTATTTGGAAATTATAATTAATTAAACTTTCGTAAGTTTGCAACTTACTCAGTTTTGGAAGTTAAAGTGAAGTTAAAGATGAGTTATCGTCTCGCTCGGAGTTAAAGGGACGTTTGCTATGTACAGACATTCGTCACTTTTACTACTCTTTAACTACCTTTTAACTCCATAACAAGTGGAGCTTGCGTTATCGCTTGCGCTTTCGCAGAAAGAACTTGTATTATTTAAGTTTTCGCTTGAAATCAATCATCTTAATGGCTGTAACTGCGCATTCGTCTCCTTTATTGCCCATCTTGCCACCTGCACGGTCTTCTGCCTGCTGCATGTCAAGAGTAGTAATGAGACCATAAATTACAGGAATGTCTTGTACAGCGTTAAGACGTGACAAACCGTATGTTACACCCTGGCAGATGTAACGGTCATGAGGTGTGTCTCCTCGAATGACACATCCAATGGCAATAACACCATCAAGTTCTTTCTTTACCATCTGTGATGCGCCATAGATGAGTTCAAAGCTGCCAGGAACAGTCATGATAGTAATGTCTTCAGGCTTAACACCATGCTTGATGAGTGTGCTGCGAGCGCCATCAAGAAGAGCAGCTGTAATATTCTCGTTCCACTCAGCTACGACGATGCCGATTTTCATTCCTTCTGCGTTAGGAACAGAATTTATATCATAATCTGATAAGTTGTGATTCTTTGTTGCCATACTTATTATTATAATAAAATAAAAGTGAAGAATGAAGAAATCTCGCTTCTTCGTTCTTCACTTTATTATTATTTATGAATGTGTAATTTTATTACTTTGTTGCACGCTCAATATACTTGTCTATTTCGCTTGCAACCTGGCTGCGGAAATAAGTCTTCTTGATTGTGTTGTAAACTTCAAGAGCCTTGTCGTTCTGACCCTTTGACTCGTAAATCTGACCTGCCTGAAGAAGGAATACAGGACTTACAGCATCGTTGTCAGCCTTTTTTGCAGCCTTGAGAAGAGTTTCAACACCCTTGTCAGTATCACCTTTCTGTACATAGAGATTACCAAGAGCAGCAATTGCAGATGGAGATACTGTCTGGTCATCCTGTGCTGAGAAATCCTCAAGCATCTTGATTGCTTCATCAATCTTATCTGTCTTGCTGTATGCTAAACCTGCATAAAGCTTAGCAAGGTTAGCTGTTGGAGTACCAGAATATTCGTTAATGATTTTAATGAATCCCTTAGTATTGCCTTCTCCATTGAGAGCCTGCTCATACTGCTGCTGTGCGAAAGCCTGCTGTGCAGGGAAGATAGCCTTCTGTGCTTCTAATTCTTTGTCTGCCATAATGTTCTTATAAATGTAAGAACCTACAACAGCTAAAATTACTACAGCGAGTACGCCAAGGATAATTTTCCAGTTTTTTTCGATGAACTGCTCGCCCTTGTTCAACTGAACGTCAAGTGCTATTGGTTCATCAGTTGTTGTTGTTTGAACTTGTTTTGTTTCTTTTGCCATATTTTATTGTTATTTTTATTTTCGTGACACAAATTGAATGCAAATTTAGTGTTTTTTCAATAAACTTTGAAAGAATTTTGCAAAAAAGTTCATAACAGTTTGTATCTTTTCAACTATTAGAGTAAATTTGAAAGTCTTTTAGTTGTAATAAGTCGTAACTAATATAAAAAACTGTATTAATTGAAAAAATTATTTAGATTTTGTATTGTTGCTATTCTCCTTCTCGGAGCAACAATAGCTGTATGTGAATTTTTCTATTTGAACCGCTCTGTTAGTGCAGAAGAGATAGAAAAAGCAAAAGTTAATATCATCCACAAAACTGCCTTTGCTATCATTGCTGATGGTAAGGAGGTGTGCTATTTTTCTGACTATGATACAAGCGACTCAAGTTTCGTTGGAGTTACCCAAAATCTCGACTCAGCATTTACCACGGTAGCTCTCAAGGGTGTGTGGGTGAATTCTTCATCATTATATCCATCTGCAAATGGCATGCTCCTCACTCTCGACGAAACGGCAGTAAAAGACTCAATTATCGATGTCATTTCAACTGATACACGCTCGTTCGTAGAAAAAAATATTGCAAGGATGCAAAGCAAGATTGAATTTAATACAAGTATAAAGTCAGAACTTGACTATTACCTGCGTTGCCATAGTATCTACGACAATGAATATGGTGCAGTAGCCAACTATTCTTATTCGGTAAAAGATGACACAGAGCATCTCAGCTCGATGGTTAATCTTTTTGAGTCTATGCTCAATAATGCATCAAGTATAAAGATTGAAAAAGTAAACCTTTTCTATGCAAATATTAATAGAAATGGCAATAAAGAGTCAAATACTGAATTGTATAGTTTTAAAAAGGTGTCACCTTCTTTAAGTCCTTTCACCGATCACATTCTGCTTGGCGATGTTTCCGCTACCCCAGTAATACTTGAATGCGAAGAACTCTCATCAACACCTGAGGGCTATTCAACACTTAGCACACCTGTTTATAAAGATAATGATTTTTCTTTCCTTGCTGAAGTTGACTATTTCATACTCAAACGCAAGATGAAGCAGATGCTTGAGGAGAATAATATTCCTCTTAAACATTTAGTTCTTAAAGAATTTACTGATAATGACTCTCTCTATTACGGCACATCAACCGACCTAAATGGCAACATTTATGTAGGAAAGATGACGGAGGCTGGCGTACCATGTGGATACGGTGTGATGAATTATGCCAATGGAGACCGATATGAAGGCGAGTGGGCAGACAGCGTAAGAAATGGCAGCGGCTTCCTGGTGTCAAAAGGTGACATTGTTAAAGCAGGTGAGTGGAAAGGCAATAAGTATAAGGGTGAGAAGATGACGCATGATGATAAACGTGTTTATGGTATTGACATAAGTCGTTACCAGCACGAAATCGGGAGAAAGAAATATCCTATCAATTGGCGCAATCTTCGCATCACATCACTTGGTAATCAGCATAATAGTTCGGTAAGTGGCTTTGTTGATTTCCCTGTAAGATTTGTGTACATCAAATCAACGCAAAGCACAAGCATCAAATCTGCTTATTATATGCAAGATGCGAAGGATGCACGAAAAAATGGTTTCCTTTGTGGTGCATACCATTTCTTCTCAACTAAGACATCTGGCAAAGCACAAGCTGAATATTTCTTAAGTAACACTCAGATTCTATCTGGTGACATGCCTCCTGTACTCGATGTAGAACCAACAGATAAAGAGATTGTCGCAAATGGAGGAGAAGAGGCAATGTTTAACAAGATGCGCGAATGGCTAAGCATTGTCGAGAAGAGAGTGGGGAAGCGTCCTATCCTTTATGTAAGCCAGACATTCATCAAGACTTATCTTGTCAAAGCTCCCGATTTGTGTAAGAATTATCAAGTTTGGATTGCTCGTTACAATTCGTATCGACCAGACGTAAAACTTCTTTTCTGGCAGCTTACACCATACGGCAGAGTGGAAGGAATACATGGAAATGTCGATATCAATGTATTTAATGGATATGATGAGCAGTTTGATGAATCGGTATTTGGAGCAGTGATGAATTAGTAGTGAGCTATGAATTTGATTTATCATCATTTATAGCGTCATCCGAACATCCTGATAACTACACTATTTGACAAAAATGAGTAGTGCATCGGTATATGTATAATAATAAGTAGTTTATCAAAAAATTTTATGTTTACCCTTGCAGGTGTGTTCTCAATGAATATCTTTACTCTCTTTTTGGAACACCCTTGCGCTGAGCCCTTCCGTTTGCCTTCATTCTTTGGCTCCGACAAGTCGAGCCTGCGTCCTTAGTCTTAGAAAAAGATATTAAACTATTTCTTGCATCGTCCTTACTACCTCATCCTCTGTCTCTATGCCCGCATAGCTCCTTAAACTGAAGATAGTAATCTGCATTAGAATAGAATATATCTTTTATAAAACTAATTTTGATCACCTACTTATTACTAGACAAAGATTCTTGCTTGTTGGTCTGTTGAATCAATTCCTTAAGTTCGTGAGCAATTAACTTGCTATATTCTGTTGCGCCTTTACGATTCATGTGAGAAGAGTCATAGAAGTTGTTTCTTTCACAATTAAAGGTTTTGTCTGTGTAATGATTGATAAATGGAACACCATTGTTTTTTGCTATATTTTTTATATAAAAATAGTCGTCATCTGTTGTTTTTTTGTAAAAGGGAGAAACCACAAAAATTAGTTTTATATTTTTTTCACTACTAATTTTTATAATTTGATTAAGACATTCTATTTTTAGCGAATCATATTCATGTATTTCTTCTGTATGTGTTTTTTGTTCTGGCTCATGTTGCATTACATTGTCTTTAGTGAAAAAACCATTTTGTGTTTCATTCCTTACAAGTAGATTTTCGGAAACCATTTGTATTAATTTTGAATTCATTCTGTACATGTAACTTCTCATTTTATATGGTTCCATAAGATTTACTTTATAAAACAAACTGTCAACACCTTGATGATCATAATACATTTTTAGTGCTCCTAAGTATTTTGAATTATCTTTATCAGCGTGATAATAGTCAAAACCAGGAGTGACTTCGTAAATAATATACTTCGGAGTGTATCTTTCTAATAGTATTTGGAGTAATCCGTATGCTGTTATACTGCCACATCCATCATATCCACAGTTGTAGCAGGTCAAACCTAATGTGTCTTGAAGAATTATTGGGTTATAGTGATGTACAGCCCTTGAAGAACCAAGTATAAGCATATCTGCTTTTGTTCTATTACATATTTCTTCATTCTTCTGAGTTTGTCCGCTTTTTGCATTCTTTGTAAGATAATCCAAAGCAATACCGAAAGACCTGTCCATAACAAAACAGCAAATGGCAAATATGATAATCTTTATAATGAACTTTTTCATACATTGAAATTTAGAAATTCACATAAATAAATTGTGTAGAATCAAGAACTCCATATAATAATATAAGTGCTATTATTAATAGATAACTTAACCATCTGAAAATTGCATATTTATTGTTAAATAGAGAAATTCCCTTGTTTGGAAAGTATTCCTCAATGATTTCTCTCCCAATCCATAGTGTAAGAATAAATATTATAACTAATATAAACTCAATAGATTGTGATCTACCGGGAGAGTTTAGTATAATCTTTCTTACTACTCCAAATGCATCATGTATTGTTGGCATTCTGAAGAATATCCATGCTAAATTCACCAATAGGAATGTTAACATTATCCTGACAGGCTTTAACCACTTTGTCGATACTATAAATGCATAGTGTTTCCCTTTTGGATCAACACCTATCATCTTCTCAAGTATCTGCAACATGCCGTGTAGAGCTCCCCAAAAAACGAACGTCCAGTTTGCTCCATGCCATAATCCACTTACGAGAAATGTAATCATTATGTTCATGTATTGACGAATTGTAGAACACCTGTTTCCACCTAAGTTTATGTATACATGTGTTGTAAGCCAGCGTGTTAATGATATATGCCAACGTTTCCAAAACTCTGTGATGCTTGTGGCAAAGTAAGGTCGGTTGAAGTTATTGATTAAATCGAATCCTATAGTCTTTGCTACGCCTATTGCCATAAGAGAATAACCTGCGAAATCACCATAAATTTGTAATGTGTAAAATATGCTGGCAACGAAGCATGTCACACCATTGTAATGTTCATAGTGTTCATATACTGTGTCTACATATATGCCTAGTCTGTCTGCCAAAACAACTTTAAGGAACATTCCCCATAAGAGTATTTGTAAACCCTCGCGTGCTTGCTCGTACTTGAAACCATGCGTTGTCTTAATTTGCGTCATCAGATGCTTAGCTGTGCTGATAGGACCAGAAGTTATCTGAGGGAAGAAACTTACGAATAGTGCATAGTCAAAAAAGTTTTTCTCTGCTGTAATTTTGTCATGATAAACATCTAATAGATAACCAACAGCTTGAAATGTAAAGAATGAGATACCTACTGGTATAGCCCAGTTAAGCCCAGGTAAAGCAAAGTGTATTCCTGCCATTTCCAGTAACGTTGTTGTATTATCATTCAGAAAGTTATAGTACTTGAATGCCAACAAAGGAAGAAATCCCAAAAGAACAAAGCACCAGCATAGAATTCTGTGTTTGGAGGTATGGCTTTGTGAGCCTTCCGAATTACATAAAAATAGCCCACCTACGTATGTAATTATAGTAACCCCAAGGAGCACGAGTACGTACGCAGGCTCCCAGTTCATGTAGATCAAATAGCTAACAAGAATAAGGAATCCATTTCGAACTCGATTGAACTTAGCTGGTATTGCCCAATACATAACGAAGATGAATGGAAATATCAACCAAAAGTTAAAACTGTTGAATACCATAAATATTAATTTTTCTGCAAATGTAGGAATATTTTTATAAATAACAAAAAGAAAAAAATACGTGAGAGGAAAGAGTGTCAAAAAATAGAAAAAAGGTTAGAATAGTAAAATACAATTACGAATGCTTTTGAAATACGTTAATCTGTATTTTATTCTTTGTATTTGAAATTTGAAAATTATTGAGTTTTTCTATTCATCTTTCAAATTTCAAACAACAAGAGTTACAATCTGTAACTGCACTTGGTATTGGCTGCGCACGCCATCTTGCCTTTACTACCTCCTACGAAGCCATAAATATGAACAGAACTTTATAGATTAGAGTGGAGATGATATCCTACAATCTCAGGACGATATTCGAAATGCATAGTGTCGTAGTGATACCAGCGACCACCCCAGACAAAGCCGTGTTTTTCAAAAACTTGTACAATTTCGAGAGGAATGCGGTTTTCGTAACCAATTTTCTTTGTTTCTGCTACATTACCATTCTTCCATAGCCAATAATTAGAATACTCAGTATTTATATCTATTGCTATGCCGTAAGAATGGGCGCTCTGCCGTTTTGCACCACGCACCTGACGCCAATAGAATGTACCGCAACATTTGTAGTACTTCTTCAATTCAGGGTGCTTCTCGGCAAGCTCCTGAGCCACTTTCTGAAGTTGCTTGTCAACTCCATTAACAGACGTAACCTGTATGTTTTGACCGAACCATTTTATATAAACTAAGTGCTTGCGAGCCTCTGACTCAGAGTTGCCATACATCTTCTTGAAGAGTTCATCGCAACGACTACGCCCGGCATCTGCAAGATACTCAGGAGTTTCACTCATATCATATTTGAGCGTGAACATGTCCTCAATATCTGAATTGTCGAGCTTGTTGTCAAAATCTTTTTCCTTGCCATCATCATAAATTATTGACGAACCATCAGGAAACATAATCTTGTTATTTTCATACTTCATACCTTGTGAAGGGTAGGCCTCAATCAATATACGCGCTCCTTCTGGTATGTCAGAAATACTTTCAGATGTTGGTTGTGAAGCATTTACGGATTGTGAGACAGCAATAACTGTGTCACTATCAGCTTTTCTTTCTTCTATATTTTGATTTTTGTTTTCAGCAAAACATGAATAATACATGAATGCTATGGAGAAAACTCCCAATGTCATCAATATTCTTTTCATATAAAAAAGTCAATCATTAAATTGAGCGAATCAATGTAAACAAAATTCCTCATTAACATTTTTCACATCCTTTACAACAGCTTTTTGAGCAGCAGCAAGAACAGCAATCCTTCTTTCCAGACAACTGCTTGTAAATTCTTCGTGCAACAAAAAATATTGCCACAGAAATGATAAAGAATACTAATAAATATTGTACAAGTTCCATTTGCAACAAGATTAAAGAATTAAAAAATTTTATCAAAAAAGATTGCTAATCTGATATATGGCCATTGACACTATCCATGCTAAAGCTGTTGTGTAGGCAATAGTGAAACATGCCCATTTCCAACTTCCCGACTCATTCTTTATACCTATACAAGTAGGCAGACAAGGCATGTATAATAACACAAACACCATAAGACAGAAAGCAGATACCGCAGTTAGGTTGCTGGTTGTTATGTCACCATGATAAAGAATCTCCATTGTGCTTGACACAATCTCTTTAGCTCCAATACCTGTGATGATTGCTACACCCTCTTTCCAATGCAATCCGCAAGGTTCGATTACTGGTTCTATGAATTTGCCAATCTGGCCAATATAACTCATCTCCATCTGTTGCTCCTTTGGCAAATCAGGGTGAGTAGGGAAGTAGCTCATAGCCCATACTATTATACTTGCAAGAAGGATTGTCGTACCCATCTTCTTGAGATACTGCTTGCCTTTCTCCCATGTATGGCGAGACACACTCTTAGCCGATGGCATTCGATATGGTGGAAGTTCCATTACGAAAGGACTACTCTCACCCTTCACAACGAACCTGCTGAAAATCTTTGCCATGACGACTGAGAAAAAGATGCCAATGAGGTAAATACCGAACAGGATTATTGATGCATGGTCAGGGAAGAAAGCACTAATTATGATGATGTAAACAGGCAGTCGAGCTGAACATGACATAAGTGGCGTGATGAGCATTGTAATAAGTCGTGACTTTCGGTCTTCGATTGTACGGGTTGCCATAATAGCAGGGATATTACATCCAAAACCCATAATCATTGGTATGAAAGACTTGCCGTGAAGTCCCATGCGATGCATGATTTTGTCCATGATGAATGCAGCGCGTGCCATGTAGCCTGAGTCTTCCATCCACGAGATAAAGGCATACAAAATCATGATATTAGGGAGAAAGACGATAACGCCTCCCACACCGCCAATGATGCCATCAGCTATTAAGTCTTTTAATGGACCTTCAGGCATAAATCCACCTACAAGTTCTCCAAGCCATTCTACAAGAGCATCAATCCAATCCATAGGATATTGACCTATATAAAATGTGCAGAAGAACATAAGGTACATTAAAAGGAAGAATATTGGATAACCCCAAATCTGATGAGTGACAACAGCATCAATTCGCTTAGTAAGCAAACGCTTATAACGGTGTGTCTTTTTGTAACACTCCTTCAAAGCGCCCTGTACAAATCCGTATTTTGCGTCGGTGATGGCTGATTCACTATCCTCGTCAATCTCTTTTTTTATACGATTCTGACATGCATCTCGTTCAGATAGAATATCTTGTGAATTATCGAGAGTACGCACAATACCCTCCACTTGTCGGTCATTCTCAAGAAGCTTTATGGCAAGAAATCTGGCAGAATAGTTATGATGTGGCTCAGGATTAACACGAATAAGAGTCTCCACCTTAGAGATGCATTCCTCAAGCAAAGAGCCATGATTAACATGAATATGACGAGCAATCTTTTGTTTGCCCTCACAGATACTAATAATCTGTCGGAAGAGTTCCTCTACGCCTTCGCCTGTTTTACCAACAGTAGGCACTACTGGCACACCCAAAAGAGTGCCAAGTTGCTCCATATCAAGCTGATTACCGCTTTCGCGCAGCTCGTCATACATGTTGAGTGCCATAATCATTGGCACATCCATGTCGATGAGTTGTGCTGTGAGATAGAGATTTCGCTCTATGTTGCTTGCGTCAACAGCATTTATTATTAGGTCTGGATGCTGCTCGATAATATACTTGCGAACATAAAGTTCTTCGGGAGTGTAAGCAGATAGAGAGTATGTGCCTGGCAAGTCAACAATATTGAAGTGATAACCTTCGAAATCAAAATGTCCGACTTTTGCATCTACTGTAACACCTGAGTAGTTGCCGACTCTTTCGTGCGCTCCGCTTGCTATGTTGAAAAGACTCGTTTTACCGCAATTAGGATTACCAACAAACACGACATTTAATTCATGCTCCTTGACTCTTGCCACACGGTGCATCTTGTCCTCACATTTATCAGCTGGAATGCCCTTAAGGTCAGGATGCATAGCTTCCCATTCTTCTGCCTCCTCTTTGCTGACCACCTCCACAAGATCAGCTTCTGCACGTCGAAGGCTGACCTCGTAATCCATTATTTTATATTTGACAGGGTCGTGGAGAGGAGCATTAAGCAGCACATCAACCGTAGTGCCTTTAATGAATCCCATCTCAACTATTCGTTTACGGAATCCTCCGTGACCTTTCACACGAACGATAACGCCTGTTTCACCTGTCTTTAGTTGTGATAATTTCATTTATTGTAATTGTGTTTTGAAGTGTTGGAGTAGATAAACGCTATTAAGTAACAATAAATGTGTTGCGACATCTACTTATACTCTTCATTATGAATCTTATTTCGAGTGCAAAGTTACTGCGATTAATTTATAATAACAATACTCAATAATCAGTAAAATAGGTGGTTGTATGAAAATAAAGAGAATTATTAAACGCTTTTTCTTTTTTTATTGCTAACTTTGCATTGATTTTGAGGAATCAATTGCAGTTCAGATGACATAAAGTCAAACGAAATCTATATTAAGTAAATGGAATATTACAAATCTTCGGATAAGCTCAGTCATGTTATTGCTAACGACTACCGCCTGCTTCAGGTTATGAGTCGTTTTGGTATTTCATTAGGTTTTGGAGATAAGACAATATCGGAGGTTTGTCATAAGTGCAATGTTCACAATGAAACCTTCCTTACTATTCTGAATTATATTAAGTCGGGAGCAGAAGACAAACTTCAGAATATTGACAATATCAATGTTGGGGCTGTACTTGGTTATCTAAAGAAAACGCATTTGTATTTTCTTGATTTCCTGTTCCCTAACATCCGCTTCCATCTTCTTAATGCAATAGATTGTTCGGTGAAGAATGAGATAGCATTCTTAGTACTGAAGTTTTATGATGAATTTGTGGAAGAGGTGAAAACTCACATGGAGTATGAGGAAACGACAGTATTTGAGTATGTCAACAAGCTTATTGACGGTGAGGCAATTACTATTGAGAGGAATCATCTGCTTTCACGTAATCATGATAAGATAGAAGGAAAACTTAAGGAGTTGACAAATCTGTTTATGCAGTATTATCCTCAAAAAGAAAACAACGAAAAACTCAATGCAGTAATAATCTCCATCTATCAAGCAGAAGAAGACCTTACGATACATTGCCTAGTAGAAGATAACATCTTTGCTCCTGCGGTGAGAAAGCTTGAACATAACACTAAAAAGGAGGTGATGAACCAAGATTTTCAGGATCAAGAAAAGGATTCTGCAATTTCTGACATGCAACTCTCGGATAGGGAGAAAGAAGTTGTTGTGTGTGTGGCGAAAGGTATGTCAAACAAAGAGATAGCTGAATGTCTATTTCTATCTGTTAATACAGTTACGACACATAGACGCAATATAGCACGAAAACTGCAGATTCATTCACCAGCAGGCATCACAATTTATGCTATAGTAAATAAGCTTGTTTCAATTGAAGAAGTAAACATTTAATATATAATATGGAAAGAAAAGTTGCATTAATCACTGGCGTAACTGGCCAGGATGGTTCGTATTTGTCAGAGTTCCTTCTTGATAAGGGATATGAGGTTCATGGTATAATTCGCCGTTCATCTGTGGATTACCGTGAGCGTATTGCTCATCTTGAAGGAAAACAAAATTTTCATCTTCATTTCGGTGACCTTGGCGACTCAATGTCACTTGTTAAGGTAGTAGGAAAAGTTCGACCAACTGAAATATACAACCTTGCAGCACAGTCACATGTGCAGGTAAGTTTTGACTCTCCAGAATTTACTGCCGATGTTGATGCTACAGGTGTTCTCCGCGTGCTTGAGGCAGTAAGAGCTTGTGGACTTGAAAAGGAATGTCGTATATACCAGGCATCAACATCTGAGCTTTACGGAAAAGTGGAGGAGGTTCCACAGAATGAAAACACACCATTTCACCCATATTCACCATATGCAGTAGCAAAACTCTATGGATTCTGGATTGTAAAGGAATATCGTGAGGCATACGACATGTTCTGCTGTTCAGGTATTCTCTTCAATCATGAGTCAGAGCGTCGTGGTGAGACATTTGTAACACGTAAGATTACACTTGCCGCAGCTCGCATCTCACAAGGTTTGCAGGATAAACTCTATCTTGGCAATCTCGATTCACTTCGTGACTGGGGATATGCTAAGGACTATGTAGAGTGTATGTGGCTCATTCTTCAGAATAAGAAAGCAGAAGACTTTGTTATAGCAACAGGTGTGCAGCACTCCGTTAGAGAGTTTGTTGATTACGCATTCAAGCATGCAGGAATACAGCTTGAGTTTAGAGGTGAAGGACTTAATGAAGTTGGTGTGTGTGTAGGTGTAACCGGCAATACTAATCCAGAACTTGTAGGCAAGACACTTGTTGCTGTCAGCGAAGATTTCTATCGTCCAACAGATGTTGTGAATCTCTGGGGTGACCCAACAAAAGCAAGAGCTAAACTTGGATGGAATCCTTCAAAAACATCATTTGAGGATCTTGTTAAGATCATGGTTGAGTCAGATATGGCAAAGGTTGCAGCAGAAGGTGCTGCAGCAAAGGTTCGCACAAACCTTGCTGAGTATCTTGAGAAGGGTATTGTTAAGTAAAATATTATTAGATAATGTCTTTAGATAAAAATTCAAAAATATTTGTAGCAGGTCACCATGGTCTTGTTGGCTCAGCAATATGGAATAATCTGAAGTCACGAGGTTATGAAAACCTTGTAGGTAAATCACATGCCGAACTTGACCTCTTGGATCCTGTAGCAGTAAAGGCTTTCTTCGATGAAGAACAGCCTGATGCTGTGGTTTTAGCTGCTGCTCATGTTGGTGGCATAATGGCAAATCTGCAATACCGTGCAGATTTCATCTATCAGAACCTGCAGATACAGCAGAACGTGATAGGCGAGGCATGGAAGCATGGGGTGAAGAAACTTCTATTCCTTGGTTCTACATGCATTTATCCTGGTGAGGCACCACAGCCAATGCCAGAGGACTGCCTTTTAACATCGCCACTTGAGTACACTAATGAACCTTATGCTATTGCAAAAATAGCAGGTTTGAAGATGTGCGAGTCTTTTAATTTGCAATATGGCACTAACTACATCGCAGTTATGCCAACAAACCTTTATGGACCAAATGACAACTTTCATCTTGAAAACAGTCATGTGCTTCCTGCAATGATACGTAAGATTCATCTTGCTAAGTGTTTGAATGAAGGCAATTGGGAGGCAGTAAGAAAAGACCTTGGTCTTCGTCCTGTTACAATGAAAGTGCCAAAGATGGTTGATGGTCAGGGCGCACCAAACTCTGCAGAAGCAAAGGCAACACAGACAATTGTTGCTACTTCAATGAGTGATGAGTTCACTATTCTTCAAGTACTTCGTCATTATGGTATTACTCCTGAGGCAGTAACTTTGTGGGGGTCAGGTGCACCTATGCGTGAATTCCTCTGGAGTGAAGAAATGGCAGATGCCTCTGTTCACTGCCTTCTTAATGTTGATTTCCAGGACATTCTTGACAATCAAGATTTCGTAAATAACCGTGACGGAATCAAAGAGATACGTAACTGCCACATTAATGTCGGTACAGGTAAAGAGATTTCAATAAAAGAGGTTGCAGAAAAGATTGTTGCCGAGATAGGTTTCAAAGGTGAGCTTCGCTGGGATGCTTCAAAACCAGATGGAACGATGAAGAAGCTTACTGATGTGAGCAAGCTTCATAGACTTGGATGGCATCACACTATCGAGATTGAAGACGGAGTGCATAAACTCTATGAATGGTATCTTCAAGGAATATGCATCAACCACAAGCAAGGCTGAAACTATTAAGCATTGTTTGTTGTTATGCTTTTACAACATGAATAAAATTGAATAAAATAAAGGTAATGATATAGAACTTGACCCGAAGTAGAGAAAATGCATATTTATGCAATATC
>JAKSLL010000007.1 GCA_024401215.1 Bacteroidaceae bacterium | reverse complement strand
TCCAAGAACTATTGCGCTTGCTATGCCATTGGCAACTCTGTGGGCAGCATGTGATGAGATGTGGCTGTGGAAGTGAGCAACAGGATGAGCATAGTAGTAATCTGGCTCGTAATAGCGGTCGTACCAGTACCAGTTGTTTCCACGGAGATAGCCCCAGCGTCCGCCACGATAGATCACTCTGCCTTCCCAGCCAGGAATGTAACAGCCATCAGCAATATAATAGTAGTCGTTGAAGTGTGCAACTGGGTGGCCGTAGTAGTATGTAGGCTCGAAATAGCGATTGTACCAATACCAGCGGTTATCACGGTAGTAGCCCCAGCGTCCATTCTCGTGGCGAACTCTATTCTCCCATCCATGAACGTATCCCTGGTGATTGTAGCGAGGCTCTGCATGGTGAGCGATGACATTTGAACGATGTGCTCCCTCGTAGCGTCCGGCATTGCCGCGATAGTCGTTGCGGTGCATGTCGTTGTGGCGAGCGTTGTTAGCATTGTGCATATCTCTGCCGCCTCTGTAGCTGCCGCGGTATGCGCCATTCTCTACTCTTGCTTCACCTCTGCGGTTGTCGCTGTGTCTTTGTGCATTTGCTGTTATGCTTGTCATTGCCATGATTGCTATCATTGCTAATGTGCTGAAAGTATTGCGTGTCATAATCGTATGTTTTTTAAGATTGCTAATTGGAACTCTTCAGTTGATGAATGCGCTCCGTTGTTTTTTGATATTGCAAAGATAAGGAATGAATAAATAGCAGCAAAAGGTGTTTTCCCTAAAAAGGATAGGAGTCTCCCTCTGAGGCTTCTACTTTTCCAATCTGCATGAATTTAACTTCACCATTATTTAATGTGTTATGATTACATATATTAGAGAGAGACTTTTCGCCCTTCAAGACAAGGGATACAAGGAATTTCACAGTAAGCTTGTGCCTGGCATGAATAAAGATACGATTATTGGCGTGCGCACACCAGGACTTAGAAAATTGGCTAAGGAGCTTGCAAAAGACGAGAGGATAGGCGCGTTCATAAATGTGTTGCCTCACATGTATTACGAGGAGATGAATCTGCATGGCTTTATCATCTCGGAGGAGAAAGACTATGATAGATGTGTGCATGAGATAGACAGGATGCTTCCGTATATTGACAACTGGGCAACCTGCGACCTCCTTTCACCTAAAGCTTTCAAACAGAAAAAGAACAGGCAAAGACTGCTTAAGGACATACAGCGATGGATGTCGAGCAAAGAACCATTCACTATCCGCTTTGGCATAGTTATGCTCATGTCGCATTTCCTTGACGACGACTTCATGGCAGAGCATCTGAAATGGGTGGCGGAGATAAGGCATGACAATTACTATGTGAAGATGGCTGTGGCATGGTATTTCGCTACAGCTCTTGCTAAGCAGTGGGATGCGTCATTGCCATATTTTGAGGGTCAGACAATGGATGTGTGGGTGCATAATAAGGGCATCCAGAAAGCAGTGGAAAGCTTCAGAGTGACAGATGAACATAAGGATAGGCTAAGAAAGTTGAAACGTTAAGTTGATTATAACTTCTATTATTCATAGCGGCGTAGGTGCGACATAATTTCATGTCTCACATATTTGGCTTTATGAAATTATGTCGCTCTTACAGAGCTACAAATCGTTTTATAACCATCAGATTGATAGGGCTTACGCAGCTATCCTATATTATATCGCCTATTCTGCCATATTGGGCTATGAATAATGAGGTTAAAGCATTCAAATTACGAATACGAAGCGTGCGCCATCTTTGTAGCTTGTGTCGAGAGTTAATTCGCCATTAAGTTTTTCTGCTATATTGCGGCAGATGCTGAGTCCGAGTCCTGTGCCTTGCGCAAACTCATCGAGTTTGACAAAGCGCTCAAAGACTTTATTGACTTTGTCGGCAGGAATGCCAATGCCGGTGTCGGTGACAGAGAACGTGGTATGTCCGAAATTCTCTGATGTTGAACAGTGGAGCCTTATCTCCCCGTTGTTTGTGCATTTACAAGCATTGGAGATAAGATTCACAAGTACCTGCTGCACACGCCTGCTGTCGGTGCGTATCTTGTATGTGTCGTCAACCTCAGTCGTGAAATACAGCTTGACATTTTCAGGCACTCGTCCTTCGAAAGAGCCTATAGCGTAACGACAAATAGTGTTGCACTCCACATCGTTGAGGTCAACCTTAAATTCACCTTTTTCTAAGTCAGACAAGTCGAAGATGTCGTCGAGAATCATCTGAAGCATAGCTGTGTTGTTGGCAATGTAATTGTTGTACTCCTCCTTTTCGCTTGGTGTGTTTGTGCCGTCAGGCATGCCAAGCAGCTGTGAGAATCCAACGATGGCGTTGAGAGGAGTGCGTATCTCATGACTCATATTCTGAATGAACTGAATCTTTGTCTCGTTAGCTTTGACGGCTTCTCTTCTTTTTGAACGCTGGTAGATAAAGATACCTGCAAAGATGAAGAGAATAATAACAAGTCCAGCAGAGATACAGATGATGATGACACGCTGCTTCATAATCTCGTCTTCTTTGGCATGAATCTCTTTTAAGTTCTCGAGTTCGGCAGTTAGTGCATTCATCTCTTCAGATGCTACGGTATGCGTCACAGAGTCGATGTATTCATACTGCAAGTCCTTGTACTTATATACGTTGTCGAAATCACCGCATGCCTTATACACCTTTTGTTTGTAGGCATAGACATCGTCTGTCTCGCTCAACTTGTCGCAGAGAGCAAGGGCTGTTTCGTATTGCCCCTCTAAGATGAGCTGCAGGATGTCCATGTGACGCCTCTCATCTTGGTTGTATATTGAGTTGTTGTTGTGCTTGATTAGAAACTCATCGCGCTCAGTTCTGTACTTGTCGTATTGTTTTGTCTCGAAGTAACATACGGCTCTGAGGGAGTTGACAGCAACATCTGTTACTACTGCGATATTTGTGGAAAGGTCAAGATACCACAAAGCCGTTTCGTAGTCGCGGAGGTTATAGTAGTTATATGCCATGAGATAAAGCAGGTAAGCCTCTACCTCTGGCCTTAGATATTTTGAACGACGTGCCACATCAAGAGCTTTCTGGTATTGCTCATTCGAGTATCGATACTCGAATCTGCCCATGGCAACAACGCCAAGAGAATAATATCCGAAATACTCTCCTGACGGCTCATTCATCTCACGTCCCTCCTTGATGAGAGTGCGCGCAGTACGTTGAGCTGCCAAGACTTGCTCCCTGTTGATCTGATAACTTACTTTGTTTGCCATCTCCGTGAAATACTCGCTGATGTATCCACGCTCTCGTGCTATCTCAAGAAGTTTGTCAGTCAATGGATAATACATAGAGTCCACCTCTAAGTCGAAATAGTGGTGAGTCTTGATACAATAGTAATAATATTCGAAGATTGGTATTTCTTTGCCTATTCTCGCAAGTGTGTCGGCAAAGGAAATCACCCATTCTTCGGATGGCTTAGACATTGCCTCGTCATATCTGTCATAGACCTTCTCCATCTCGCTGGTGGAAAGGAATGAACATTTTGTCTCCTTTGCTCTCTGCTGCGCATAGGAAATGTTTATAGAAAGAAGCAATGTCGCTGCTACAAGCAGTATTTTGTAAAATAGGCTGTTACGCATGTAACACAATAAAAGATCAATTAATTACTGAAGCGGAAATCTCGATTCTATATTTGCCTTCTATAAGACATATTAAGTAATATAATGAGTACAAAGTTAGGCTATTTGTACGAAAAAATCAAGTGAAGTGAGAAGTTTCATCATTTTTGTACAATAAAAAGTCTTTACGGATAAATATTTTCGCCTATTGAACAGCATAAATGCCATTTTTGTGTGCTATGGGGAATGGTATGTTTGTAATGGAGCTTAGAAAGTCACTTTTTGGTATATGACGTTTATGTAGCATGTACCAGCCGCTTCCCCTCCTGTTTCGGTAGATGAAACAGACACCATATATTTGTCGCTTTTCCACATTATTCCATTGCTTAATTTAGAATTTGGGACACCGTAGTGAGCAGTCATGCGTTTTATGCATTCTACTGCGAAAGCATTCTGGGATTTCCTCGCTTCATTCCAAGATATGCCGTTTGATAGTGAGTGTTCAAAACTCTTTGACATCTTCACCTTCATCAGTTCTTCGTCGGAGAAATAGAACTTGGCGTTGGTGTATGAGAGGCTGTCGGCAGTAGGGGAGTCAATCAGCAAGCTGCCGTCTGGGGTGTGCTTGACTTTTTTGTATAATGTCTCAATAGCATAGATTGCCTCTCTTTCGTCTTGGCCAAGTGTGACGCCAAGTATAGCTCCGTCGAATGACTGGGCTTTGACAACAAAAGAGATGATTGCAAATGCAATAGCAATGAGTGTCTTTTTCATAAGCTAAAAATAAATTTATACAAGTTTCGCTCCTCTTTAACTCCCCAAGTAGAGCAAGTTGCAAACTTGCAAAAGTTGAATAAAATATAGATGGTCTGACAAAACTGCCAGACCATCTTAGTTATTCATCCTTTGTAAAGATTCTTACTTGACAAATATCTTGTGTGTCTTGCCATTTGCAAGTTTCACAATGTTCATTCCCTTTTGGAGTTTGTCAACCTTTATGCCATTAGGAGTGTAAATTCCTTCGTAAGAGCCATTGATGAGCGATGTGATGCCTGTTTCGATAACTTCTTCTTCAGGTTCAGGCTCTGTCTCTGTGAAGTCAAAGAGGATTGCCTTTGTGTTTGAATTAGAAGGGGCATTGAGATATGCGCGGTTTGGTGTTACAATCGGATTTGCGCTGCTGTCAACGATATAGAAAGCAACAACATCATCATGCTTCTGTAGCACATACGATCCTTTAGGCGCTGCTGTTGAAGTGTAAACGCCTGTTAGGAGACCTACTGTGACAACAGGATTCTCTACATTGTCAACGACCTCACCCTTGACTGTCTCGGAGATGATGTCTTCGCTGTACAAGATTACAGGAGTGTTTGCTGGCAATGTTCCTTTGACAGACTTCACAGAAGTGCATGCAGTTCCGTCTTGTCGTTTAGTAACATCGTTCACTATGTATGCCACAGCATTTTCTGGTATGGTAACCTCGAATGGAGCTACGAATGTACCATATTTTGCTGCACTTACAGAAAGGGCTGCTTCTATGTTTTTGTCAAGATACTTTATTGAAGAAACCTTGAATACAAACCAGTTAGCTCCAATCTTCTTGTTCTTGATGGCGATAGTGATTTTGCCGTTGAGCACGTCGCATTCAACTGCGTATGACTTCATGCCACCTACAGGAACTGCAGTCTGCTTGACAACATCAAGTGTTGTCTCTTTGTCATTGACACAGAGGAAAGAGAGATTCTCGCCTGTTGCACCTTCCCACTCACGTGCACCCTCTTCGTAGGTGTAGGATGCGGCAATGTCAACAACGACTTTGTATTTGCCATTCTTCAATCCTGTTATTGTTTGGGATACAACCTCGCCTGTGTACGGACCGTTGTAATACTTCTCTGTACAATTTAGGTAGTTGTTGTCCTGCATAGACCAGTCAGGCACTTTGCTGACGCCTTCGCCCCAGTCGTCGGATGCCAAAAGGGCAATATCAGCACCTACAGAATAGATTGTGCCGAAGGTTTTTACCAACAGCGCTTTATACTCCTCGCCCTTGCTCTCATCAAGATTGTTGTTGTTATATAATGAGCCGAAGTTCAACATTTCTGGGTCATTCTGATAAGCCACCATAGCTTCCTCTTCGCTCACCTTAAACTCCTTCTTGATGTCATCGCCGAAATTTTTAATGTCGCTGTAGAACTGTGCAGATTTCTCTGCCTTAGTTACGGCAGTATTAAGAGTGGAGATGTATTTGCTGAGCAAGTCAACATCTGTCACATTCTTATAGTTCTCAGATACACCAACGATGGCAGAGTGAAGCTCTTTTGCAACAAGGTTGTTCATCTTTGAACCTTGTAGTATCTCTGCCTTTTCAAGAAGTTCCTCCAAGCCTGTGTAGTAAACCTCAATGGTCATCTCACCATTGTACACGAGTTTTACATTATCCATCACAGCCCAGTTGCAGTTGGTGTCTTGAATGAGCAGACCAATCTCAGTGTTACCGCCCGTTGTGCTGAATTTAAATTCGTATCGCTTAGGATCGTTCCCTGTCGCATTGCAGGCGTTAGACTTGAAGAGTACATCGCTCTGTGCGTAGATGTAAACACCTGTTGCTTCATCTAATGAGGAGATGTATTGCTCATTTTTGCCTACCTGCTGCTGAGTTGCAATAACATCTGCAGAGAAAATATACTGTCCCTTTGGGAGATTCACAATCTGATAGAGCTTTCCATTAGGGAGGAGATAAGGCTCTTCTGCTTTTGAATATTGGCCTGCCCAGCACTCCATGAATTCGTTGATAGGGCCGTATGTGGCGTTATCTTGGAATCCGTGGTTCAGATTTCCAGAGAAGGTGTCTATCCATCCGTTGATGTTGCCATCGAAATTTGGATTGTTGATAATCTCGGTGAAGTCAGTACCAATGCCTTTAGCCACAAGGGAAGCAAGTTTTGCCTTTGTGGCAGCTTCGATGAGATTCTTTGTTGCTTTGATAATTGCCTCCTCCGTCACATCCTCAAGATTGACGGTGTTGCTTTCGATAGCTGCTGCCACTGAGGCTTTTGCTTCTTGGCTCATTTCCACATTTTGGTATGAGAGCAGAGTTTCCATTGCTTCATTGTACGCCTTAATGTAGGAAACAAGTTGCACCTCCTGTATTGACGCATCACCATAGTATTGGAGGTCGAAATTGTCAAACACAACCCAGTCTTCATTGTATTTGCTGTTCTTCTTCACACCGATCTCTATGCTGCCTCCATCTTCTTCAATAGTGAAGTACAGAGAGTTTACATAAAGTCCTTCCTTGAAGTATTTTGCAGCATCTTCATTGGTGTTTGGGATAAATCCGGCTTTGGTTTTTACGCCAACATTCCCGTTCTTGTTAGCACCTTCGAAAATACTCATGAGCGGTATCTCTACCTGACCAGCATAGAATTTTGCATGAAGCTGTTCCGTTTTGTTTGTGAACACTTCAGCGGCATTATCGTTTGAGCCCGCACGATAGAAGCCCATTGCAGAGAGTTTGTATGTGCCTTTTGGAAGTCCTGTAAGAGTCTGGTTGACATCTACAGCATCCATATTCCAAATTTCAGCATTGGAGTTGTTAATCAGCGAGTTTGCCTCTGCTGTAGGTCCAGCAAAACGAGGTTGATTAGCAGTTGTCCAAATGCTTAGGTTGTTCCAAGCGCCGCCAGATGTGATGCGTGAGTCTTGTGTGAGGAAGTCAGGAGCGGTGATGAAGTGTGTAGCATTGACAGGTGCTTTAGCTGTAGCATCTGCCATCTTTGCTGTGAGCTCTTCTTTTGATAAGAATTCCCATAGAATGCCGCTGTCTGTCTCTTGGCCGTTGACAGCTAAGATGTCTGTGCCGTCATATCGGAAATATCCTGTTTCGCTTGAGATAGTGAAAGTGCCATCACCAACAGGAGTTATTGTGCATGAGCCATTTTGGTCACAGTATCCATCGGTTGGACGTATGCCGCGATTAGCATTTTTTGCTCCGGTAATAAGTTCGAAAGTGCCTCCCTCAACAGCCTTGACTGTTATATCGGTACCATGTTCAGTCAATACAGCTTTTGTGCCCCATTGAGCTCCCCAGGCAATATACTTTCCGCTTTCGGTGTTTCGCAGATAGTATTTACCCTCAGTAAGTTCTTGGGCATTAGCCATAGTGAACAGACCTGCAAAAGCAGTTACTCCAAGAGTTAGTAAATGATTTACTTTCATATATACTTAATAATTAAAACTTGCACTAGTTAATGAAATAGTTTTTCGAAAGCACAAATATATTTATTTCAATCAAACAAAAAAAGAAATGCAGATAAAAATTGAAAAAAAGATTAAACAAAGTAATAAAAATGAGTGTAATAAAGAAAAAAAGTATTGTACAGAGTACATTGTTTTGTGAAATGGTGTACTCCATCCTGTTTCGTAAAATAGGATAGCATAAGGGGTGAAAATAAAAAATGGATTCATTCCGAAGAATGAATCCACTATCTTTAAGTACTGTATCTTTCGATTACTTAACTGAATCAGCATTGATAGAGTCACCTGCGATAGAGTCGATAGCGTTAGCAGCTGAATCGAGAACAGCAGCAGCTGAATCGAGAGCGTTAGCGAGTGAATCGAGAGCAGCAACATCCTTAGCGTCACATGATACGAATGATACAGAAGCAGTGAGTGCTACAGCAGCTACAACTGCGAAAACCAATTTCTTCATAATTTTCTTTTTTGCTTTAAGTTATTAAACAATCTATTTGCTTTTAAAACCGATGCAAAGGTACGCACTTTTGTAATATGTTATCATGCCCAGTCATGTTTTTTTTGGATTTTGAGTTTAAAATACATCTTTTGGGGATAAAGTGTATATTTAAAACGCCATTTGATGTATTGCCGCTTGAATATGGCGTCTCGTCAATGACATCAGTTTATGATTTTGTTGGTATATCAATCTTCAACACACATCAGGTCAGACATAATGTCGTTTGACACGAACAGCCCTTTTCGTGATAGCTTTAGGATTTCCCCTTTCATTTCGAGTTGTCCTGACTCTATGTGCTTTTGAGCATTTCTTATGCAATATGTTTTCAATTGTTCGCCAAAGACTTTTTCTAAAGTGCTGAGGTTGATGCCCTCGCATGTCCTGAGTCCTGTGAAAACAAATTCATCATATCGTTCTGCTTCTGTCATTATCTCTGCTTCGGGTTTAGCACCTTTGATGTATTCGCCTAACGACTCTATGTTGTATTGCCTGCATGCGCCGTCATAGCTGTGTGCTCCTGCGCCAACTCCTAAGTAAGGCACTCCGCACCAGTAGCTTGAATTATGGCGTGAGCGATAACCTGGAAGCGCAAAATTTGATATCTCATAATGTTCAAATCCATTTGTTTTCAGCGTGTCGATAAGACATTCATACATCTGAAGAGATAATTCGTCTTCAACTTCATTGACTGCTCCATCTTCTAGCATCCTTCCGAGGAGAGTGCCTTCCTCATACATTAGGGAATAAGCTGAGAGATGCTGTACGCCCAGTTTCATGGCATTATTTATGTCTTCCTGCCACTCATCAAGAGTTTGATCTGGGAAACCAAACATAAGGTCAATGCTGATGTTGTTGAATCCTGCAGCTTTAGCGTCTTTTACAGCTTTGATGGCTTGTGCAGACGAGTGGCGGCGTTTCAAGAAACATAGTCTTTTGTCATCAAAAGTTTGTACGCCCATGCTCAATCGGTTGATGCCAATACGCAAGAGATTGAGAAGGTAGTTCTCAGTCATATCGTCAGGGTTGCCCTCTAATGTGATTTCCGCTCCTTCGCGTACATTATATATATTATAAATAGAGTTAAGTATGCTTTTTATGTCTTCTGCTGGTAATTGTGAGGGTGTTCCACCTCCAAAATATATGGTGTCGATAGGTTCGCCCTTGAGGTATGCTTGCCTGTCTCTGAGTTCATTTTGCAATGCATTTAAGTATTGACGTCTCATCTCAAGAGATGTTGTCGAAAAGAAGCCGCAGTAAATGCATCTTGTCTTGCAAAAAGGTATGTGAATGTAAATACCCGCCATATAAAGTTGATGATTTTTTGTGTTATTGCTGATGTTTGTGTTTGTTTTCAGACAGATGCAGAACCATATACATGAAGACCTGAGTGCGTTATTGTGGTTTCATTATAGCAGATATGGAGAACACATAACAGTCAGCAGTTTTACTTTCTAATACAAAAATAGTCATATTCAATGAAAAATGCTATATAACATATTATTTTCAATTTATGTTTGAATAAAATAGCGTAATTTAGTCGCGATTTTGAAAAATAATCGACCTTAATAAAACTAATAGACAATGAAAGTTTACCAAACTAATGAAATCAAGAACATTGCCCTTCTTGGCAATGATGGTGCTGGTAAGACAACTCTTACTGAAGCACTTTTGTATGAGGCAGGAATCATCAGCAGACGCGGTCGCATCACAATGAAAAATACGGTAAGCGACTATTTCCCAGTAGAACAGGAATACGGATACAGCGTATTTTCAACTGTTTATCATGTTGAATGGAACAATAAAAAGCTTAATATCATAGACTGTCCGGGTTCTGATGACTTCGTTGGCGCAGCTATGACAGCTCTTAATGTTACTGACACAGCGGTCTTGCTTCTTAATGGTCAATACGGACCAGAGGTCGGAACTCAGAATCATTTCAGATATACAGAAAAACTCGGCAAGCCAGTAATCTTCCTTGTTAATCAACTTGATTCAGAAAAATGTGATTATAACCAGGTATTAGACCAGCTTATTGAAATCTATGGAACTAAGGTTGTGCCTGTTCAGTATCCTATCAATGAGGGTCCTAATTTCAATTCTCTCATAGATGTTCTTCTCATGAAGAAGTATTCTTGGGGACCTGATGGCGGTGCTCCTACTATCGAAGACATCCCTGCAGAAGAGATGGACAAGGCGATGGAGATGCATCGTGCGCTTGTTGAGGCTGCCGCTGAAAATGATGAAACTCTCATGGAGAAGTTCTTTGAGACAGAAACGCTTACAGAGGATGAGATGCGTGAAGGTATCCGCAAGGGATTGGCAGCACGAAGCATGTTCCCTGTGTTCTGCGTTTGTGCGGTGAAGGATATGGGTGTTCGTCGTTTGATGGAATTCCTTGGCAATGTTGTGCCATTTGTAGATGAGATGCCACAAGTTCATAACACACGAGGTGAGGTTGTGAATCCTGATGCTAATGCTCCAACATCTCTCTATTTCTTTAAGACTGCTAACGAACCACATATTGGTGGTGTTCAGTATTTCAAGGTTATGTCGGGAAAGGTGCATGAAGGTGATGACCTTACTAACACCGACAGAGGATCTAAGGAACGTATTGCACAGCTCTTCGCATGCGCTGGCGCAAACCGCATAAAGGTTGAGGAACTTGTGGCTGGTGATATAGGATGCACTGTGAAACTCAAGGATGTGCGTACAGGTAACACGCTCGTAGGAAAGGATTGTGAACACAGATTCAATTTTGTGAAATATCCAAATCCAAAGTATATCCGTGCCATCAAGGCGGAGAATGAGGCTGATACAGAAAAGATGGTTGCTGCAATCCAGAAGATGTCTCAGGAAGATCCAACATGGATTCTTGAACAGTCAAAGGAACTTAAGCAGACAATTGTGAAGGGTCAGGGTGAATTCCATCTCCGCACTCTTAAATGGCGTCTTGAGAATAACGAGAAGATAAACATCAAGTTTGAAGAGCCAAAGATTCCTTATCGTGAGACAATCACAAAGGCTGCTCGTGCAGATTACCGTCACAAGAAGCAGTCAGGTGGTGCAGGTCAGTTTGGTGAGGTGCATCTCATCGTTGAGCCATATTATGATGGCATGCCAGAGCCAACAACATATAAGTTCGGCAATCAGGAGTTCAAGATTACTCCAAAGGGCAAAGAAGAAGTTGACCTTGAGTGGGGCGGAAAGGTTGTGTTCATCAATTCCGTTGTTGGTGGTGCTATCGATTCACGCTTCATGCCTGCTATTCTCAAGGGTATCATGAGCCGTATGGAGCAAGGACCTCTTACTGGTTCGTATGCTCGTGATGTTCGTGTCATTGTATATGACGGAAAGATGCATCCAGTAGATTCTAACGAACTTTCATTCATGCTTGCTGGTCGTCATGCTTTCTCTGACGCATTCAAAGAGGCAGGTCCAAAGCTTCTCGAACCAATTTATGATGTTGAAGTCTTTGTGCCAAGTGACAAAATGGGCGATGTGATGTCTGACCTTCAAGGTCGTCGTGGTATGATTGTTGGTTCGGAAAGTGAGAACGGCTATGAGAAGCTTATAGCAAAAGTGCCTCTAAAGAGTCTCTCGAACTATTCAACAACTCTCAGTTCAATAACTGGCGGTCGTGCAAGTTTCATCATGAAGTTCGCTTCTTATGAACTTGTTCCAACAGATATACAGCAGAAGCTCATGAAGGAATTTGAAGAGCAGAGCGGTGACGAAGATTAATGTTTTTCCAAAAAATATGAATATGAGGGCTGGCGCAATAATGCGGCAGCCCTCATTGATTTATACAAAAGATGGTATAAGAGGCATGTAATGACGTGTAGTTGATAAAATGTTAACTATAAATCATAGTCATTGTTAATTATAATAAAAAATCATTGTTGTTTTTAATATTTATAGTTAATATTATGATTGCTTTTTAATATTTAACATACATTTGTATCAGAAAAAAGTAAACAATCTCTCTTTCCTCTTGGCCATAGATAAAATATGGTTGATGAAAGGATAATAATAAAGTAATGAAAAAAGCTGTCATCATAACTTTAGCTGTTGTAATGGGCATATCCTTCATTAGTCTTCTGGCGCTTCAGATGCGCTATATTGAAGAGATAACAGATATGCGTCGCGCCCATTTTGAAGAATCTGTCAACAGAAGCTTAAATGAGGTGTCTCATAAGCTCGAACTTGACGAGGTGAAGCGCTATCTCGAAGAAGGACCGGATGCTTTCAATGGTATAGGCACTGCCACCGATTCTGTGTTTATCACTACCGACTCGTCGATTGTTCAAAGGACTCATCGGTTGGTAGCAAAAGATGGAAGCATGTTCACGTCGAGAGAAACGACGGCAAGCACTAATCTGTCAGACAAATACTTCACAAAGAAGTCTTATAAGAATGCAGAAAAGCATCGCTCTCTGCAGGAGATAATGGCGATGCGTTACGCTAACGAGCGGAATTTGGTGGAGGAGGTCATCTACAGCATTCTTTATACTGCAAACGACAGACCACTGCAGGAGAGGATAGATTTTGAATCTCTCGACAGAATGCTACAGGCAGAATTGCTTAGCAACGGAATAGATATTCCTTATCACATATCCGTTACCACTGCTAACGGTCAGGCGGTGTACAAATGCTCTGATTATGAAGACAAGGGAAGTTCGATAACATTCAGCGAGACATTGTTTAAGAATGACCCGGTACAATGCACAGGAGTGCTTAAAGTACATTTCCCGGATCTCAGCAATTATATATGGAAGTCTTACTGGTTCATGATGCCGTCGCTTGTATTCACCCTTATACTTCTAATCACTTTTGTGGTGACTTGCGTATTGGTGTTCAGACAGAAGAAGCTTACCGAACTTAAAAATGATTTCATAAACAATATGACTCATGAGTTCAAGACGCCAATATCTTCTATCTCGCTTGCAGCGCAGATGCTGGGTGATGATTCGGTAAAGAAGACTCCTGCACTTACTCAGCGACTCACAACAACCATCATCGATGAAACTAAACGACTCAGATTCCAAGTAGAGAAGGTTCTTCAAATGTCGATGTATGAGAATCAAAGGGCAAACCTCCATACTAAAGAGGTGGATATAAATGAACTGATAGCTGGTGTGTGTCATACTTTTGCTCTCAAAGTGGAAAAGCATGGAGGCAAGATTGTCACAAACCTGAATGCTGAGGATTCTGTTGTCTGTGTCGATGACATGCATTTCACCAATGTCATGTTCAACTTGATGGATAATGCTGTAAAATACAAGCGAAATGATGTGTGCCTTGAACTGAATGTTAAGACATGGAACGAGCCAGGGCTTCTGTGCATATCCATTCAAGACAATGGCATAGGAATAAAGAAGGAAGACTTGAAGCGCATCTTTGAGAAGTTCTTTAGGGTGCATACCGGCAACCTTCATGATGTCAAAGGTTTTGGCCTCGGCTTGGCTTATGTACGTAAGATTGTCAAGGACCACCACGGCACAATTCATGCGGAAAGTGAATTGGGCATAGGTACAACATTTATTATAAAACTTAAAATGCAAGACTGATAAGTGGCAGCGGTGGATAATGTGAGATGTCTGTTAAACACCCATTTACCACTTATAGAAAACAAAAAGATAATAGAAACTTAAAATACGAATGATTATGAATACAGAAGAAAGAAAAGAAGAAGTTAACATCTTGCTCTGTGAAGATGATGAAAGTCTGGGTATGCTTCTAAGAGAATATCTTGAGGCAAAAGGTTATAACACCACGCTTGCGCAAGATGGAGAAGAGGGCCATCGTGAGTTCCTCTCCAATAAGTTTGATCTCTGCATTCTTGATGTCATGATGCCAAGGATGGATGGATTCACTCTTGCTACTAAGATCCGTGAGATAAATTACGACATGCCATTCATGTTCCTCACGGCAAAGAATATGAAAGATGATATCCGCTCGGGTTTTGAACTTGGTGCCGACGACTACATCACTAAGCCATTCTCAATGGAAGAAGTTGTGTATCGTATTGAGGCTATCCTCCGTCGAGTACGTGGCAAGAAGGCTGCTGATTTGACTATCCGCCAGATAGGAAAATATACGTTAGACACTAAACTGCAGATTCTTCAGTATGAGGACGAGCAGACAAAGCTTACTACAAAAGAGGCTGAGTTGCTCACTCTTCTATGCAATCGTCAGAATGAGCTTCTCCCTCGTGATAATGCGCTGAAAGCCATTTGGGATGGCAATGACTGCTTTAAGGCTCGCTCAATGGATGTTTATATCACAAAGTTGCGCAAGCTGTTAAAAGATGACCCTAATGTGGAGATTCTCAATGTACATGGCAAGGGTTATAAGCTTGTTATTGCTGATGAGGATTCTAATGATTAAAAGGCATAGGCTGATAAAATAAAAAGAGGGCGTGATCAATCACGTCCTCTTTTTATATTTTTTAATTAAATTTAGTCTGTAACCTTCTTGTTAACAAAAATGTGAGTAATGATACCTGCAATGATGATAAATACGCTACCCCAAGTGTACCAGTTCTGGTCAGCCAAGTCGCTAATAGCAGGAATGAAGGCACAAAGCACAAGTGCAATAGCACCAAGCAAAATTAAAATAATTCCGAGATTTTTCATTGTATATTTATTTTATAATTATTGTCAAGTTATTTTTCAATTCTTAGCATAAGCCGTTTATGGCTTCAAATCAAATACAAATTAAGTGCTTTTTCTCCAAACCACGAAACATTTTCATGAGAAATTTTCAAAAACATGCTAAAAAACATGGAAACAGACAAAAAAGTTATTGAATTCGTTTATGTTTACAAATTATTGTCGTAACTTTGCACCGCTTTTACAAAACGTAAGAGCGTAGTAAACATAATTATTAACAACAAAACTTTTTATTGATCATTATGAATCAATACGAAACCGTTTTCATTTTAACTCCCGTTTTATCTGATGTTCAGATGAAGGAAGCGGCTGACAAGTTTGTGAACTACCTTCAGGAGAAGGGTGCAGAGATCATCAGCACAGAAAACTGGGGTCTCAAGACACTCGCTTACCCTATTCAGAAGAAGACTTCTGGTTTCTACCAGATGATTGAGTTCAAGGCTGAGCCAACAGTGATTGCTAAACTCGAGTTGCAGATGCGTCGCGACGAGCGCGTACTCCGCTACATCACAGTTAAGAACGAAAAGTACGCTGCTGCTTACGCAGAGAAGCGTCGTAACCAAAAGAAGGAGGCATAATCATGGCAGCTGCACAATCATCAGAAATCAGATACTTAACTCCTACTACAGTTGACGTTAAGAAGAAGAAGTATTGCCGTTTCAAGAAGAGCGGTATTAAGTACATCGACTACAAGGATCCTGAGTTCCTCAAGAAGTTCCTTAACGAGCAGGGAAAGATTCTTCCACGCCGTATCACAGGTACTTCACTCAAGTATCAGCGTCGTGTTGCTCAGGCAGTGAAGCGTGCTCGTCACCTTGCACTCCTTCCATTCGTAACTGACTTGTTGAAATAAAAAATAGGAGGAAAGAACAGTATGAAAATCATTCTTAAGAAAGATGTCCTCGGCCTCGGCTACAAGGACGAAGTCCTCACAGTAAAGGACGGTTATGGTCGCAACTATCTTCTTCCTCAGGGTTTCGCAGTTCTCGCAACTGAGAAGGCTATCAAGCAGCTCAACGAAGAGTTGAAGCAGCGTGCTAACAAGATCGCTAAGATCAAGGCAGACGCAGAGGCAGAAGCTAAGAAATTTGAAGGTATCAGTCTCACTATCGAAGCTAAGATTTCTGAAGGCAAGAACATTTATGGTTCTATCGGCGCTAAGGAAATCGCAGCAGAACTTGCTGCTAAGGGTCTTGAGATCAACAGCAAGCTCATCACTATGAAGGCTGCTAAGACTATTGGCAACTTCGAGGCTGTAGCACATTTCCATCGCGAGATTTCAGTTACAATCCCTGTAGCTGTTATCCCAGAGGGTGGTGTAATGCCAGTTGAAGAGGCTGCTCCTGCAGTTGAAGCTGCTCCTGCAGAGGAGACTGCTGCTGAGTAATATCAGTTGTCTTCATCCGCCATTAAGGCGAAAATATAAGGTTAGCGATTCGCTAACCTTTTTTTGTTGCAGTAATACGATTATCTGCTTATGATTATATAACCACACATATAATAAGTTGATGACGTTCAATAATATAACAAAGCCGGCAAAGATAATGTCTTTACCGGCTTTTGTCATTATAATGCATTGCTAAGTCTTAATCTGTTATTTCCATTGATAATGCTGTTATATCATCTTTATGAAATGTTCATGTACCTTCAAGCTGTCGTTCAATTCTGGGTGGAACGATGTTACAAGCTGCTTGCCTTGTTTTGCTGCGACGATATGCCCGTCAACAACAGATAGCACTTCAACTCCGTCACCGACTCCCTCAATGTATGGAGCGCGTATGAAAGTCATTGGGATTTTTCCTATACCTTTCATCTCATCCTCAGTATAGAAACTGCCAAGCTGACGTCCATAAGCATTGCGCTTCACTGTGATGTCCATTGTGTTAAGATGCTCTTTGTCAAGCATGATAAGTCCTGCGCATGTGCCAAAAACAGGCAAGCCATTGATGATTGCTTCCCTTATTGGGTCGAAAAGATTTTCATCTTTTATGATTCTCATCATTGCTGTGCTCTCGCCGCCAGGGATTATAAGGCCATCTTTGTGACGTTCCCAATCTTCAAGATTTCTCACAAGAAAAGACTCGACACCTAAATGCTGAAGCATCTGCTGATGTTCTGCAAATGCACCTTGCAGTGCCAATACCGCTATTACCATTATTTAAGCCTGTATTATTTGCCTCTTTCTGCCATGAGGAGTTCAATCTCGCTCTCGTTGATACCAACCATAGCCTCACCAAGATCCTCGCTGAGTTCTGCAATAATCTTTGGGTTGTTGTAGTTTGTCACAGCCTTTACTATAGCCTGTGCACGCTTCACAGGGTCGCCGCTCTTGAATATTCCGCTGCCAACGAATACGCCTTCAGCGCCAAGCTGCATCATGAGTGCGGCGTCTGCAGGAGTTGCCACACCGCCAGCTGCGAAGTTGACAACAGGCAGTTTGCCATTCTCATGTACATAAAGCACGAGGTCGAAAGGTACTCTCAACTGCTTTGCTGCCTCGTAAAGCTCGTCCTTGCTCATAGATGTGAGTCGGCGTATCTCGCTCTGCATCATACGCATGTGACGCACAGCCTGAATGACATCACCAGTGCCTGGCTCGCCCTTTGTGCGTATCATTGTAGCGCCCTCATTGATGCGTCTTAATGCCTCTCCGAGATCTTTTGCTCCACATACGAAAGGAACATTAAACTCGCGCTTGTCGATATGATACACGTCATCGGCAGGAGAAAGCACTTCGCTCTCGTCAATGTAGTCAATCTCAATAGCTTCAAGTATCTGAGCCTCTACGAAATGACCGATACGGCACTTTGCCATAACAGGGATTGATACAGCCTCCTGAATGCCCTTTATCATCTTTGGGTCGCTCATGCGTGATACGCCGCCAGCTGCACGGATATCAGCAGGGATACGCTCGAGAGCCATTACTGCGCATGCGCCAGCAGCTTCTGCTATGCGTGCCTGTTCAGGGGTTGTCACATCCATTATCACACCGCCTTTGAGCATCTGTGCAAGATTGCGGTTAAGTTCTGTTCTATTCTCTTTCATTATTTTATATTTGTTAATAGACCTCTTCCGAAGAGGCGTTGTTTCGTTTTCCGCTGCAAAGTAACTAACTAATTTTCATTCTCGCAATACCATGTTCTTAAAGGTATAAATACTGCTGTCATAAGTACAACTAAATGCCAGCAGCCGCAATTATGTTATTGCCGTTTTGTTGTTTTGAGACATTTTTAAGGCGCTCCATACACATTTTTTAATATCCATGTAAAGTGTCTTATATAAAATACTTATCTTTGCATGAGCATTATGAATCGTTTGCTGTCTCGTGACAAAAATAGCCTTTTGATTGCAGGAAGTTCTTGATTTGTCATTACAAAGCAAGCGTTCAGATTCAATTTTCAGTACATTCTAATCAATATTTCTTATGAGACTTGACGGAAGAAGAGAAAGCACAAATGTGGACGACCGCCGCGGCAGTTCGGGCGGAGGTTTCAGATTAGGTGGTAAAGGTGGACTTGGTATAGGGGCTGCCATAGTCATTGCACTCATCACCATGTTTTTGGGTGGTGATCCTTCAAGCGTGTTCTCCATGCTTGATGGTGAAGATGAATATACAGGTGTTGTGACATCATCAAGCGGCAGTAAAGTTGAATCTCGTTCCCAGCAGGAGCAGGAGCTTGAGCATTTTGCCAAGCAGGTTCTTGCAAGCACAGAGGATGTGTGGACAGAGGAGTTCAGAAAGATTGGCCGTACATACGAACCTCCAACACTTGTGCTTTTCAGCGGTTCTGTGCAGTCAGGATGTGGCGGTGCCACATCAAGTTCAGGACCATTCTATTGCTCTGCCGATGAGAGTGTGTATATCGACTTGTCGTTCTTCATGAACATGAAAAGCTCACTTGGTGCGGACGGTGATTTTGCCTATGCCTATGTTATTGCTCACGAGGTAGGACATCATGTACAGCATCTTCTTGGCACACTTAATGACGCTCACGCAAGGATGTCACGCCTCTCTGAAGAGGAAGCAAATAAGGTGAGTGTCCGACTTGAGTTGCAGGCAGACTGCTATGCAGGAATATGGGCGTATCACGAGAATAAGATGTTCTCATCGCTTGAGGATGGTGACTTGGAAGAGGCAATCACTACAGCCTCTGTTATCGGCGATGACTATCTTCAGAAGAAAGCTCAAGGATATACTGTGCCAGAGTCTTTCAATCATGGCACATCAAAGCAGCGAATGAAATGGCTGAAGAAAGGTTTTGAAAGCGGTGACTTGAATATTGCCGATACATTCTCGCCTTCATACAGCAATTTGTAGCGTATGGCAACGTAGTATTATAGACTTAGTATAACCAATCTTAACTTAATTAACTTTTCAATTTATAATCATTAATATCATCAATAGAAAATGGAAAGAATAGATCGAATCTATCTTGATGCCAGTGCTACATTGAGCACTGCATGGGAGTATGCAAAAAAACATGGATTAATCATTGCCGCTGTACTTTTTGTGTTGTCGCTTGTTACGCAAGGTGCATCATCACTTTTTAATAGTGGTGCGAATCTTGACCATGATCAGATACAGCATGTAGCGGAACAGATTTCTAAGGGCGACATGGAGGCGCTTAAGCAAGTTGGCGAAATGTATAGAGGAGTGGGTAATTCTTTGTGTACAGGTTTCTCTGCATTGCTTAATATGATAGTCTATGTAGGATTATATAATCTTGCTTTAGGTCTTTTTTCAGGACGTTTCACAGAGACAACATTTGATGCTTTTAATTTGCCAGTCACAGTATATCTCAAATATATAGCTGTGAGTATAATTTGTGGTATTTTAGGCTTTGTGTCTGCATTGTTTTGTTTAATACCTTGGTTCTTTGTTGCTCCAAGATTAGTTCTTGCTCCTGTCTATCAGATTGACCATCCGGAAGAAGGTGTTATTGAGTCAATAAAGGCATCATGGAAGATGACAGAAGGCAATACTGGTTCAATGATTATGTTGGGTGTTTTCTGCTTTTTGATTAGTATAGTAGGTTTCTTAGCATGCTGTGTAGGTGCGTACTTCGCAGAAGCAATAGAACTTTTCGCCCTTGTAGCTGCTTACAATCAATTGAAGGCAAATTGTTTTGTACAAGAGTAAGCGTATTTATTTATACAAGTTTGGCAAGCGAGTTGCAATAGCTAATTTGTAGAATCCCATAAGAGAGAGTGACGGTTTATGTAGAATCGTCACTCTCTCTTTGTATCATAATGGAGAATATGAGTGGGATGCTTGCGTCGTCAGAATTTCTTTGTGCGGAAATGGCAGTAAGGGGCGCCTCCTGTGACGGAATAATAGTCTTGGTGATATTGCTCTGCTATCCAGAAAGAGGTGAAAGGTGATACTTTGGTGTTTACCTCATGCCCTTTCTCTCTCAATATGGAGATGAGGCTGTTGGTGATGGAGTGTTGACTTTCATTTGTGTAGAACACAGCACTCAGATACTGACTTCCTTTATCGGGCCCCTGTCCGTCAGTTTGTGCTGGATCGTGAATCTCGAAGAATAGTTTGCAGAGCTCCTCGTATGTGATTTCTGAAGGATTATATTCAACGAGTACAGCTTCCACATGTGATGTCTTATGTGAGCGAACATCCTCATATTTCGGATATTGTTCATTGCCGCCTGTATAGCCCACAAAAGAGCGTGTCACACCCTTTTGGCGGCTGAAATAGTGCTGCACACCCCAGAAGCATCCACCAGCGAATATCGCATATTCTGTGCCGTCATGTGGAGTGTAGAGCGTAACTCTATCCATCTTCTCTACTGCTGCTTTCACTCTTTCGAGGGCTTTGCCATGCTTTAGCTGAAGGTCAGGGTATGCCTTGCCTCGTTCGTAGTTATGGGTGAGGTCGTTGAGCTTCACCTTCATGGCAATCGGGTTGTGAGAGTCGATGATTTGTTGTACATAGTCGCTGTAAGGTGTTGACTTGTCGTGAGTGAGCAGACACAAGGCATTGACAACACTTTCAGGTATGCCTTCTTCAAGAAGTTGATTTGCTGTGTAGTCGGTGTCTTCAATCACATCGTGCAGGAATCCTGCCATACGTTCTTCATCGGTCTTGCCCATAAGGCCAACAGTAAGAGGGTGGAGGATGTAAGCCTCACCGTCTCTGTCTGTCTGCCCTGCATGAGCCTCGATGGCAATCTTTAGTGCTTTGTCAATTTTGTTCATTGCTATGTTGTTTTGTTGTTGTATTGCTGTACCATACAGCAATTTCTTGCATTCCTTCGATGTAACACGTGTAACATGCAGCGTGTTACACGTGTTACATACGGTGTGTTACAAGTGTTACACAAGGCGTGTTACAAATGTTACACAAGGCGTGAAGTTATGATTCAGAATTACTTAGTTTGGTTGGCTATGCCAAGTAGTTGTGGTTGCGTTGTTTAGCTCTTTTGTATGGAGTAATATTGGGGTAGGATATACAAAAAAGCCCCTAATTGGGGCTTCTCTTATAATTCTGTTTTCGTATTTGTAGGGAATTTCTGCAGATACCATTTCACTTTTTTCCATTTGGAGTCTTTTTCTATGCGATAATCCATCTCGCGAGGGTATGTCTTGTCATCTATTATGGATTGCAGATATTGACTGACAATTTCTGGATTGTTGACTTGCCATATAGCCTCGAAGGTGCCATTCCAAGTTACTCGTGCGAGGAAAAGAGCGTTGGGATGATTCTTATCGCCCCTTATCACAGAGTCAAGCTGCTCGAAGTAGTTAAGCACAAAGTCAAACTCTTCTTTTGTTGGCATATTGTTCTCTGCTGTTTCCTTGAAATCAATCACAAGGGAGCAGGTCCATCCGAAGACATTCTTTGACTTGAATTTTCTAAGGCTGCTGTTTGCAACTACCACAGCAGGTTTGTCGTCGAGGGTGCATCCAAAGACAGAGAATTGCTCCTCAGGGATG
Organism: Bacteroidaceae bacterium; assembly: GCA_024401215.1. Taxonomy (GTDB): domain Bacteria; phylum Bacteroidota; class Bacteroidia; order Bacteroidales; family Bacteroidaceae; genus Minthosoma. The sequence continues at coordinate 63,192 of JAKSLL010000007.1, read as the reverse complement.
ATAACGCTTTCTTGCTTAGTCTGTGACCAGCTTGAAAGTCCGCACATGAGCGACAAGCAGATGAGTATTACCTTTCGCATAAGACAGATTATTAAGTTGTGTAATGGTATGTTTTTAACCTGAAGGCCTTGGCAGCTATCCGATTACAGAAGCAATCTCAGATGGGCTGACCATGCTCTGTTCGCCAGTAATCATATTTTTCAGGTTGACCTTGCCTTCTGCCATCTCGCTTTCGCCGACAATAGCGACAAAAGGTATCTGCTTGGCATTGGCATAAGCCATCTGCTTTTTCATCTTCACAGAGTCGGGGTAAATCTCTGATCGGATGCCTGCCTTGCGGAGTGTGGCAAGTATAGGAAGGCAGAAGTCTGCCTCAGCCTCGCCGAAGTTGACGAAGAGCACCTGTGTGGCATTGACAGCCTCCTGTGGGTATAGGTCGAGCTGATTGAGAACATCGTAGATGCGGTCTGCACCGAAAGAGATGCCCACGCCGCTGAGTCCAGGCATTCCAAAGATGCCTGTCAGGTTGTCGTAGCGTCCGCCACCTGTGATTGAACCGATTTGTACATCGAGTGCCTTGACCTCGAAGATGGCTCCTGTGTAGTAATTAAGTCCGCGGGCGAGGGTGAGGTCGAGCTCTATCTGATTGTTTAGGTCGCCGAGCTTGGAGAGTATGTATTCGCATTCAGCAACGCCCTTGAGGCCTATTTCGCTGTCTGCAAGCACAGTCTTCATAGTCTGCAGCTTCTCTGCGTTTGTGCCTGAGAGGTTGATTATCGGCTGCAGCTTTTCTATTGCGTCAGCAGGAATGCCGTCGTCAGCAAGTTCAGCATTGACAGCGTCAAGCCCTATCTTGTCGAGTTTGTCGATGGCTACTGTTATGTCAACAATCTTGTCAGCCTGACCGATCATCTCAGCTATACCAGTGAGTATTTTGCGGTTGTTGATTTTGATGCATACACGAACACCAAATTTTGTAAATACAGTATCGACAATCTGCATGAGTTCCACCTCATTGAGAAGGGATTCTGAACCAACAACATCGGCGTCGCACTGGTAAAACTCGCGATAGCGTCCTTTCTGTGGGCGGTCAGCACGCCATACTGGTTGAATCTGATAGCGCTTGAAAGGGAGAGTGAGTTCTTCACGGTGCTGAACGACATAGCGTGCGAAAGGTACGGTGAGGTCATAGCGAAGTCCTTTCTCACAGAATTTGCTTGCGAGGCGGAGTGTGCTGGTGTTTGCCACCTCTTCACCCGTCATGCCATGCATGAAATCTCCTGAATTGAGAATTTTGAAAAGAAGCTTATCGCCTTCCTCGCCATACTTGCCCATGAGGGTTGAGAGGTTTTCCATTGCTGGCGTCTCTATCTGCTGGAAGCCGTAGAGGGCATACACTTCTTTGATGGTGTTGAATATGTAGTTACGCTTTGCCATCTCTGTTGTAGAGAAGTCGCGTGTGCCTTTTGGAATAGATGGTTTCTGAGCCATGAGTTTGATATTATAAACTGGTTGTTAAGCAAAAATCCCTCCCCTCATAAGGAAGGGAGGGGATTATTGTGTTGCGCCTTTGATGCTCAATGCATGATGGCTATATTACTTGGCAATTACGAGGTAGTACTTCTTCTTGCCCTGCTGTGCCAGGAGGTACTTGCCGTCGAGGAGGTCAGACTCTTGGATGGCGTAGTTGGCATCGCTGAGTTTCTCCTTGTTGAGGCTTACACCGCCACCTTTGACGAGTGTGCGCATCTCTCCCTTTGATGGGAACATAGGCACATCTGCAGTGAGGAGATCTGCTGCTGGCTTGCCAATGATGTTTGCCTTTTCTACCTCAGCGTGAGGAACGCCGGCAAAAACATCAAGGAGTGTCTGCTCATCGAGCTTGAGGAGGCTGTCTTTTGTTGACTTGCCGAAAAGTATGTTACTTGCCTCTACTGCCATATTGTAGTCTTCGCGGCTGTGAACCATTACTGTCACCTCTTCAGCGAGTTTCTTCTGCAAGACGCGTCTGCCTGGGTCAGCATCCTGCTCTGCGATAAGTGCGTCAATCTCTTCCTTTTCGAGTGAAGTGAAAATCTTGATGTACTTCTTTGCGTCCTCGTCAGGCACGTTGAGCCAGAACTGGTAGAACTGGTATGGTGATGTGCGCTCACGGTCGAGCCACACATTTCCGCTTTCTGTCTTGCCGAACTTGCGTCCGTCGCTCTTAGTGACAAGAGGACAAGTGAGGGCGAAGCATTCACCGCCGTTAGTGCGTCGGATAAGCTCTGAACCTGTGGTGATATTGCCCCACTGGTCAGCGCCGCCGAGCTGGAGGCGACATCCCTTGTGCTCGTAGAGATAGAGGAAGTCATAACCTTGAAGGAGCTGGTATGTAAACTCTGTGAAAGACAGTCCGTCGCGTGCTTCACCATTGAGTCGCTTCTGCACAGACTCCTTTGCCATCATGTAGTTTACGGTGATGTGCTTGCCGATGTCGCGTGCGAAATCGAGGAAGGTGAAATTCTTCATCCAGTCGTAGTTGTTTACAAGCTCTGCCTTGTTTGGCGCATCGCTTTCGAAGTCAAGGAAGCGAGAGAGCTGTGCCTTGATGCACTTCACGTTGTGGGCGAGAGTCTCCTCGTCGAGGAGGTTACGCTCCTGGCTCTTGCCAGAAGGGTCGCCAATCATACCTGTTGCGCCGCCAACGAGAGCGAGAGGCTTATGTCCGCAGCGCTGGAAGTGGCGAAGCATCATGACACCGCAGAGGTGACCGATGTGGAGAGAGTCAGCAGTAGGGTCGATGCCCAGATATGCTGTAGTGACTTCCTTTTTAAGGAGTTCGTCTGTACCAGGCATCATCTGATGGATCATGCCACGCCAGGTGAGTTCTTCTATAAAATCTTTCATATTGTGTATGTTTTGTAATCTAGTAATGAAATTTGTTGTGCAAAGGTACAAACTATTTTTTATATAATGTGTGGAAAAAAGCAAAAAACGAGTTATGAAAGAGATACAGATGCGGTTGAGAGCGAAAAAGAAGGTTAGGGAGAGAGAGGTGTGACTTTGAAAACCTTAGACTTTTGACAAATCCTCCAAATAAAGGTATTCTCTCCATAATGTGGGAGTTAGAGTGTGTGTAATATACGTTTATTGTTTACCCTGATGATGTGTATTTATGTTCTCTAATATACATTGATATGTTTGAATGAATGGTTGCTATCTTGTACAATCACAGCAATTTTTTTGAAAAAACGAAAAAAAACATAAATAGTTAAACCTTTTTTCGTGCATTTTCATATCTTTGTACAATTTTTTGTATCATGTATGCACTATCTTTCGGTTAGCACGTCCTCCGTTTGTCACGGAAGTTTTCATGTGCGCCGTTATGCTATGTTTGTAGATGATGTTGAAAAACTTACAGGATATGATTTCCTCTACAACATCCCTAATGCAATACAAGACAAATGGAAAGAATGTTTTTCAAAGAAGACTGGTAAGTATGCAACGAAAGAACCTCTTTGATGGCGAGAGCTATAAGGCAGAATTTGCTATAATAACCTATCGGTGGCTGATGAGTTACCGATGGGTTACTTATGCTGATGTTTTAGCTGAATACTTAGGGTTAGAATCATCTGCACAATTGGAGTACTCTGTGTCAAAGTATTATGAATATACAAAAGATGATGATGAGAGAAAAAAGGGTATAAGAGAACTGAAGAAGGCATTCCCTGAGGTTTGTTATGCCATCAAGGAAAGAGTTGGTAAAGATTGTATTGAAGAGGAAGGCAACAACAGAAATAAGCGTTTCCGTTATGTAGGTAAAGACAATGATCCTCTTGCGGATATGCGAAATGCCAAGGCAATCAATAACCTTCGTCAGTACTGGAAGTTCTGCCAGGATTCTGCTGGTTTCTTCCCAAAATCATGGTTGGAGTACTTCTTCAAGGATTGCCAGGACTTGCTTGATATGAAAGCTAAACGACAAAAAGGCGAACAAGTAATAAGCGCAAGCCTTGATCGTATCTTGACCAACATAGAATACCTGCCATCGCTATATGAAGCCATCACAAACAAAACGGTACTGGAGATTGACTACAAGCCATTCGATGAGGAAGAGGTCACGCTAATGTTCCACCCACACTACCTGAAGGAATATAATGGCAGATGGCATCTTTTCGGTCATGCAGAAGGGAGAGAACCAGAATATGGCTATAACATAGCTCTTGACAGAATACAATCAAAGCCTCGTGAGAGGGCGAGAGTGGAATATGTTCCTGCACCAAAGTATTTCTATGAAGAGTTCTTCAAGGACATCGTTGGTGTGAGTCATAAGAAGGATGCACATAAGGAACATATTGTTATTCGTGCTCGATCATTATATATCTATAAGCTGATGGACACAAAGCCACTTCATCAGACTTACACCGTTGTTAAGCCATACGCGCAATATGACGATGGCGAGTATGCAGAATTCTCTGTAGATGTTGAGCCGAACAACGAATTCTACGGACGCATACTACAGATGGGAGCAGGATTGGAGGTTGTCTCACCTGAAACTGTTAGAGACAAAATGATACAACGAGTGCATGATTTAGCCACTTTGTACCCTAAGAAAGAGTAGTGGAATGGTTCCAAAATGATAGGAACCAATACACTTGAAGAATGTTTAGGTAGGACGATAAAAACTCAATAATTTTGCATCGCAATTCCGAATTACCAATGTTTAATTTAAGTTTTTAGTTCGATATGGAAAAGATGACAGTTCGTGACCTTCAGTGCAAACTCTACGTTGAAACCCTTCGTGAGAAATACAATACTCGTGATTTCATGTTTACGACCATTGGTGAGAAGAAAATTGCTAATATCACCCAAGGCATAAAAATGAAGATTAAAAAGATTGAAGAGAAAGAATCTCTTTCTGACGCGGAACTTAAAAATACATGGGGTGATAAGTCCGAGTCTATTGGTGACATTCGTAAGAGTCTGGCACTTGTGAAAGAGTATTATCATGGAAAGTGCTTAACAAAATTCATCCAAGATTGCAAAGACAAAGATTTTGCTTTGGCATTACTTTTTACATGTTGGAAAGAGAAATTCGCTCTAAAGAACAGCTCAGATTCTGCAATCATTGATTCGTATATACAGCATGAAATGCCGATTGATCCTTGTAATGTTTCAATACTAGCTCTGAAAGATATATATTCAGAATACATCAGTTGCAATAAAAAATTGCATATTGGTTTTTTTTACGAGGAGGAAGTATTCCATCTTATTTCTTCATACGATGGATGGGACGGAGAAAGAACTTTGGAAATTGATACGGATTTCTTTGGTAAGAGCACAAAGGTTGTATCCAAAGAGAAAGCATATATGATTTCAAAAGTTATTCGAGACCTAACAGGTGTAGAATCTGAGGTCTATCGAATTGAAATGTTGGGAGAACTGCATCCTGAGGAATTATACGGTACAATTGTTGCAAGGCTTTCTTCTTGCAAGGACCAGTCATATGATGGTATTTTAGATTTCTTCAATCAATTAGTACCTCTTGCCAATGAAAGTGGACGAATCATTCTGGTGGACACCGAGCATAAATTAGCTTCAGAAGAGATGTATGATTTTAGGAAGAAGATGATCGATGAATCTTTGCTTGAAATCTATGTAGGTGGATATGATGTGTTCGCAGATATCTACATACTTCATGCGCAAGGAGTTTCAGAGAACGATCTCTTCAACTTTGTAAGCTGTTTCCAGCATTCAGCCTCCATAAGAGATAACTTTTTGACACTGCACAACAAGTTGTCACATGATGATGTTGTAAGCATCAACTATAATTTTGATGTCACATCAGACTTGCTTACAGGTCATAAAGGAAAGGCATATTCATTCAGTGATTTGTTCTCGGTACCCAAGTCTGGTGTTGAGGACAAGAAAATGTCGGGACGTTATCGTGTCTTTCAAATGAAGGATATGCAGCAAGATTATCTGAAGGGCGTTAAGAATTACGCACTTTTGGATGAATTTGAAATTTCTGGTTCTTATAAGATTTTGACAGAGGACAAACTATTATTCTTCGTCGGTGATGAGAAAATTCAATGTTGTTATGTTGAAGCATCAACAGACAGCCCTGTCGTTGTTGGACATCAGTTCGCTGTTCTTGACCTTAATAAAGAGATCTTGACCCCTGAGTATGTACAAATTCTTTGTGCTAAAGGTGACATGGAAAGAGCTTTTAGCAGCGGTTTTTGGGATCGCAAACAGTTCCGATACGCAGACTGTTATTTTGACTCAGATATTGGCAAGAATGTTTTATATACTCCAGAAGACAAGATTGTAGGCATACCTACAATGATTCAGATTCCTTCACGTGAGCAGCAAAGAAAGGAGGTTTCTGATGCTCAATTCATTAATGCATCTGCTATTGAACGTGAAAGAGCATTGGAGATGCTACTTGCAGATAAGACCTGGTTAAACGAGGAACACATACGCAACATCAAGCATCGTATAGGTAACGAGTTGGTCCCTGTAAAAAATGATATTGATGCTATTTATAAGATTCTCTTAAAACATCCAGAGGGAATTACTCTTGACACTATCAGAGGTAAAAATGAGAAAGTTTCAGAAATTCTGTCGAGACTGTCAAGATGCATTTCTACTGTAAGCGAAAGTCTTCATGATTTGACAAGGACTGTTGATAAGGGTAATCTTAAGCCTGTTGACATCGTTGCTACAATAAAGGATTTTGAAAAGAATGCAGGAAGCGAACAGACCTTCAAAATAAGTTTGAAAGTTCCTGAAGAAATCATATACGTCAATGGTTCAACAAACATGATAAATAGCATTCTACGTAATATCGTGAGTAATGCTGTAAGACATGGTTTTGTCGATAAGTCAAGAAACGATTACATGGTTGAGATTTCCATTGACAAAGACGGAAATGGTAACTGTGTACTCGATGTAAAGAATAACGGTGCCCCTATGAATGAATATGCACGTGAAATCTATTTTAAAAGAGGAAGTGTTGCAGGTTCAACAGGACACTCAGGAATTGGAGGAGCAGATGTTAAAGAGACAGCCAACGCTATGGGAGGCGATGTTACGCTACCCTTGAGTGAAGATGCTTGGTCTGTGTGTGTTAGAATTTCATTGCCAATATTTAATTATTTTAATTATGGAAAGATATGATAAATGTGTTATGGGTTGATGACCTAATTATAAATCCAGATGGAACAGAAACTGATTTCTGCAAATCTTTCGTTAATAGTGCTTACGATGAGGGCATTGACATAACCCCATTCGCCACATACAATGAAGCATATAGCGAAATTGAAAAAAATCCATCAAAGTGGATTGCCATCATCCTTGATGTAAGAAATGATCAAGCTATTGAAGGGAATGAAAACCAAGACTATCTCAGTATGAGAAGAAGAATTGAGTATTTTAGAAGAGAGCACAACAATCGTGTAGAACCTTTTATCTTCGTTTTTTCTGCTGATCCGGTTACTATTTCTGATGCAAAAAGATATTTCATCAAAGATGCTGATATCCAATCAAAAGAGGTGTATAACAAGCCAGATGATGTTAATGTCCTTTTTAAAGATATAAAGGAAGCCGCAAAACAGTCTACCATTTATGCAACATATAAGAAATATGAAAACATATTCAATGCTATGGAAGAAATGGAGTGGAGCAAAGAAGATCAAAATATTGTTTTCAGTCTCATTAAAAACATAGATTCGGACAACGATTACAAAAATGACACCCTTTATAATGAGATTCGAAAGTTGTTAGAGGTTGCACTCTACACAAAATTAGAAAAATCCGGCATCATGGATGATTTCGTAAAATTAAAGAATGAATATGTTGACGACACTATAAACAAAAGAAGTCTATATATGGGTAAAAACCAAGAAGTTCCTTTGTACATTCAGCGTGCATTTCACAGCTTGACCATGATTGCACAGAATGGCTCGCATTACCATGCCACTTCCCCTAATCTCGTTGTTGCTAGAGATACAAGACTAGGGAACGCCCCATACCTACTGAAGAGTTGTCTTTACGATCTTTTAAATATCATTATTTGGGAGGCCAAGTTGTAAAAACACCAACTTCGTTTATGTCGTTTTCAAATCGAATTTCGGCTCAAGAGTTGGTGTATATGCTCCGTCCTTAGCAAACGTGGGTATGCCTATAGAGATTGCCATTGTCTATTGTTTTTCGGAGTTTTGTTTTTCTCGCATTTTCTCTCGTATTCGAGGCAGAATCAGATTGATGTATGTTTGAAATCTGGCAGAGTCCAACCTTTGCAATTCTCCTTGTTTCTTATGATAAGACGTATGCCTTGTTGATCTTCATAGTGTCATCAAGGCATACGTTTTCCTCTGATAGCAGACGGAATGGTTTCGAAGCATTGGCGCACATATGATCTCACCTCAATACATGTTTCCATTATCAGTACTAGTCACTGCATGGAAGCCATACACAAGAAAAGGTTTGCTGCATAGCCTATCCGAGTTTTGCGATGATTTGTACTATCTATTGGACTAAGAATGATAAATATTGGAATTTCAACACAATAAGCAAGAATAGGATTTTTCTCTTATTTCGTAGCATCTGTAAACGACAATGATTGTACTACAAACTAAATGTACCATATCTTACGGTAATTCAGTATATTAGATATATGATAGTACAAAAACGTGCAAAACTCGGATAACCTAACAGAAAACAACGTATTGGTTCCAAATAGAGAGGAACTAATACAGTTGAAAAAAGCTTAGGTGGGATGATAAAAGGTCTGTAACTTTGCATCGCAATTCCGAGAGAGTTAGTTTTGTTTATACATTATTTTATTTGTCAAAACAGATGTGGCGACTGCTACAAAAGCTTCCTCAATAGCGACTTCAACACACATCTCACCCAAATCCTTCCACAAATAGAACAGAAGTAGGATATGCAGAACACACAGATAGACCCACAGAACCACGAGCAGCAGCTTGCATACGAGCTTGTTGCCAACACAAACTCCAGTTTCTTCCTCACAGGACGTGCTGGTACCGGTAAGACAACCTTCCTCCACAATGTGCAGAAGTTGGTGGGGAAGCAGTTCATCACCCTTGCACCAACAGGTGTGGCAGCCATCCTTGCTGGTGGTGACACTATCCACTCTTTCTTTGGTCTTCCGATGGAGGTTTGTCCTCCTGGAACTTGCGGAAAGATGAACGAGGCAAGAATCCTCACCCTTCTCCATGCAGACACCATCATCATCGATGAGGTGTCGATGGTGAGATGTGATGTGATGGATGCCATCGACTACACCATGCGTAAGACTCTCAGAAACAACATTCCATTCGGAGGCAAGCAGATGATCTTCGTTGGCGACATGTTCCAGTTGCCTCCCGTGGTGAAGCAAGGCCCGGAGAAATACCTGTTGAAGGACTTGTACCACACGGACGATTTCTTCTTCTACAAGTCGGATGCTATCAAGCGAATGCGACTCGTGAAGATAGAGTTCCAGAAGGTGTACCGTCAAGATGATGAGCACTTCCTTCATATCTTGGAGAATGTCCGCATGAACAAGGTGACTCCAGAGAACATCATGCACCTCAATGGTCGTGTACACACGCCAAGTGAGGAAGATGGTGCGGTAATTACCTTGGCATCCATCAACAAGACTGCCGACACAATCAACATACAGCGACTGGAGGAGATTGACGCAGAGGAGTTCGTGTACGAAGGTACAGTTGATGGAACCTTTGAGGAGAAGCGTTTCCCCGTCGAGTTAAAACTTCGCCTAAAGGTTGGAGCTCAGGTGATGTTCACACGTAACGATCAGCAGAAACGTTGGGCAAACGGAACACTCGGAAAGGTGACCAAGCTTACCAAGGACGAGATAAGCGTTACACTCAACAATGGTGAGACGTACGTTGTGCCTTACTGCTCATGGGAATCGTACAGCTATGAGTACAACAAGGAAGAGCGCAAGATGAAGAAGGAACTGAAAGGAACCTTCACCCAGTACCCTCTGAAATTGGCTTGGGCGATTACGGTACACAAGAGTCAGGGCATGACCTTCGACAAGCTCTCGCTCGACCTGAGTCGAGGCATGTTTGCTGCTGGACAACTCTATGTGGCACTCAGCCGTGTGCGTACGCTGGAAGGTCTTTACCTCTCGAAGAACGTAATCCCTCAGTATGCTCACACCAGTCGTGAAGTGCTCACATACGCAAGCGAGTACAACAACGAACAGCAGATTGGCAACGAGATAGAGAGTGGCAAGGCTGTCTATAGCGCTCTTAAGCAGAACGACTATGACGAGGCTGCAAGGCAATACCTATTGCTCGTAGCTAAGAGAGCAGAAGATGGCGACCTCAAGGAGGCGATGCAGCAGGCAAAGCGCTTCCTGGACATACTAGTGTGTGACGAACATCTATATGGAGCGATAGAGGACGTGCCAGAAAGTCTTCATCGCTCAAACCATTGGGCTCCGAAGTTCATTGCTGCCTTGCTGAGTCTCTACGCTAAGAAGTACGAGGACGCCTTGTCTCTCATTGGTGAAGTGCTGGAAGCTCATCAATGTGCAGAGGCCCTGTACATCAAGTCACGTGCCTTGGCAAAACTTGAACGCTACACAGAAGCAGACGAGACGAACTGTCAGCTGGCGAATGTGTTCGAAATGGCAACACCAGATACAAAGGTTCTCTTCATGATAGCCATGCTCAACGAGATGTACATTGGTGATTCTGGACTTGATCTCATGCGAAAGCTCGTGGAGGCAAGACCAAAGTACGATCTTGGCATCCTTGCCTTGCGCACATTGATGCAGAAGCATGGCTTACAACTCGACAAGTTGTCGGACAACAACTGTGAGCTGGTTGATCTCTTCAACTCTGATGCTACGGAAGAGGAGTTCCTTGCCCAACTGAAGGTGTGTCGCGAGAAAGCGCCAAAAGCCGTTGCTTACCTGATTCGTCGAATCAAGAAGCAGGAGTTCAACGAAGAGCAGCCCATCGAGGAATGATGAGAGGCTATTTTTCAAACCGAAACGAAAAACATGGCGAAATTCACAGCAAAACTGAAAAACATTCAGGAACAAATGGATTCTTGAATATAACATTTTCAAAACAAAACCGATTGGTTATAAGCATTAAGCCTATAGTCAATCGGTTTTTTAAGCATTCTGCCATTACACATAGGTATTTTTATAATGTTATGATTGAGAGTAAGAAGAAATGGCATTTCTTTGTGAATTTTTATGATATAAAATTGTAAATAAAGGATAATTGGCGTAATTTTGCACATTATTTGGAATAATCATTGATGACATATTACGAGACAAATAAGCAATACAAGTTTCGCTCTACTTTAATTCCCCAAACAGAGTAAGTTTAAACTTGTTTTAATTATTGTTGTGCTAAAATATTTACAGGGTGAAAGCCCCCTACTATATAGTTATGATGAAGAAAATATTATTATGGTTACTGCTTAGCGGTATTTTTTCAGCTGTGTCGATGGCTCAGAATCTTCAAGACAGATGGTTCTGCCAGATACTTGGCGGATTGAACAACACTGGTACAGAAACTTTGAGTATGGGACATTTCAAGAATAACATAGGGTATTCTGCTGGTGTGTCATTAGGATATATGATTAATCCATATATATCCTTGTATGCTCAGTCAGAGTTTAACCGTCTGCATAGCAAGACGCTATCGACGGACTATGTGGCTCCAAACACGTATTTCGCATTCAACTGTGTTGAGCCATCTTTCAATCTTTCATGGAACCTTACCAATACCTTCCTTGGATATAAGGAAGATCGACGCAATGCTTTGAGTCTGTTCGGTGGCGGTGCAGGCGCATTCGCCTCAAAACTTGTAGGAGGATTTGCAGAAAAAGGCTATTTCTCGCACAATGAGACAGTATATGGCTACAGGGCTGGTTTGGAGTATGTGCATCATTTCAATGATGGCTGGGGACTTGTGGTACAGGGCGTATTCCAGTCATTCCCAGACAAACTGGATGGTATAACAAATGGTGGCATGGACAGTCATGTGAATTTGATGATAGGTATCCGTAAGTCTTTTGGAAAGAGAATGGCTGTCAATACTGTGTGGGGTGAACCTGTTGTGCGTGAACGTGTTGTGACAGAAGTGAGGAGAGATACTGTGGTTGTTGATCGTGTAGAGGACAAAGATACTTATGCCATCTTCTTTGAGATAGATAAGATTATTATCCGCGACTCACAGGTTAGCAAGATACAAGCTATGGCTAATTATATGAAAGCCAATCCAGAAAAGGTGGTGTTTATGTTTGGATATGCTGATGACAACACAGGCACAAAAGCCCGCAATGCATGGCTTGCAGAGAATCGTGCACGTGTAATCAAAGAGGAACTCATGAACAAATATGGTATTGACGAGTCAAGAATCATCACTCACCATCAAGGAGATGTTGTTCAGCCTTATCCAGAAGAGGAGTTTTGGAATAACCGAGCAACGGTATGTGTGGTGACAGATTTGGAGCGATAGTGAAACATTTTGAACAGCTATGAAGAAAAAGATAATTACAGTCATGATGCTGATGGTATCGGCAATGACATTTGCGCAAGAGATAGTGACTGATGGCTACTTATACGACTATATTATCAAGCGATTGTGGTTTCAGGCACATGTGAATGGCACATTCAGTATGAGTGAAGATATGCGTTACAATCATGTGGATGCTGATGCTTGGACATTAGGCTACAATGCCTCTATAGGTTATAACTTCAATCCATATTGGGGAATAAGTGGTCAGGTGAGTTGGAACAAGAATATCGGTTGTACAGGCAGCGGCTTGATGGGCAAGACTGATAAACTGTATTCTTTCAGAAGCATAGAGCCATCTGTGAATGCTACTTATAACCTCAGCAATGGATTCCTTGGCTATTTGCGTAACCGTAAGAATAACCTCTATTTTTATTTCGGTCCGGCAATGGCGATGACAAGCAACTTCAAGGGAGAGGGACTTACTGTGCTTGAAGAGAAAGAAGACGGTCAGATGGGATATGTTGTTGATACTAAGAACAGAGTGTTAATGGGTGGATGTTTAGGACTCAACTATGTGTACCGTTGCAGTAAGAATGTGGCATTCAATGCCAATGGAAGTCTTAATCTTCTTGCTGATAATTTCAATGGACGTAGTTTCCAGATGCCTCTCGACTCACATCTGAACCTCGGTGTGGGCGTATGCATATACCTTACAAAAGGTCAGGCTACACCTCTTCAGCATAAAGTGACAGAGATTGTGCGCACAGAGTATGTGACAAAGGTCGATACCATGTATAATGATATTAAGACAAGAGATATCTTCCCAATTTTCTTTGATGCCAATCAGGCAGACATCCGTCAGGTGGAGAAAGAGAATGTTAAGGCTGTTGCTGATGCTGTGATGGCAAATTCTCAGAAGATAGTGTATGTGATAGGTTATGCTGACGCTCTCACAGACAAAAAAACTAATAGGGTGACGCTTGCAAAAAGTCGTGCCCAGTCAATAGCTGACGAGCTGACAAAGACATACGGAATACCTGAAAGTCGTATTGTGGTGCATGATATGGGTAACAAGGTTAAGCCTTATGTAAGTCTGACTGAGAAAAACCGTGCGACAATATGTATTGTCATGAAACTTAACCATTGATTTTAAGAGCTATCTACGATAGGGGGTGATAATCATCACCCCTTTTTTGCTGATTGTCGGCAGAAAGCTTCGTCTTCTAACAGTTGTTGGCGGAGTGCATCGAGGGAGTCGAAATGACGTTCGTCACGCAACCGATGTATAAAGTCAATCTTTATAGGTTTGTCGTATAGATTATCATCGAAATCGAAGATGTGTACTTCGATGGATGGCGTGTCGCCATTGTCGAATGTGGGGCGACATCCGATGTTGAGCATGCCAAGTCCATAAGATGTATGCACCATGTACACGCCGTTTTTCGGTATCAGTTTGCATGAGTCGGCAATCACATTAGCAGTAGGGAAGCCTATCTTGCGTCCGTTCTGAAATCCTGTGGTTATATAACCTTTGATGAAGAATCTATAGCCGAGAAGAATATTTGCCGTATCTACATCGCCAGAAATCAAAGCGTTGCGTACAGCGGTGGAGGAAGGGCGTGGACAAGTGTCGAGGGCATCGCAAAGCACAACCTCAATGCCAAGTTGCTGTCCGTACGCGACATAGTCGTTGAATGACTTGCCATCATGGCCGAAATGGTTGTCGTAACCAATGATAAGGACACGGACATTAAGCTCGTCGTGAAGCACAGATTTCATGAAATCGTAAGCAGTCATCGAAGCAAGTTCTTGCGTGAACTCTATCATAGCCACCTTGTCGATGCCTGTTTGTATAAGCAATTCCTCCTTCTCTTCTGCTAATGTCAACATAAGAGGGCGAAAATCAGGACGAAGCACTTGCAAAGGATGGTTGGGAAAGGTAACGACAAGTGAGTCGAGTCCCTTTTGACGAGCTCGACTTATGACTTGGCTTATTACAAACCGGTGCCCTTCATGCACTCCATCGAAAGAGCCGATGGTAGCAACACAGGCATTTTTATTGTTACACCTACTTATGATTCTCATTTACAATGCAAAGGTACGATTTTTTGAACAAAAATCAATTAGATAATTAAAAAAGTCGTAACTTTGTAGCACTTTTGATTGCTGGATAGTTGCATGCGACAATCCGAGTAAAGGCTATGTATATTAACTAATATATAATAATAAAAATGAAAAAGTATCTTTTAATGGCAGCTGCTGTATTGATGGGTGCAGCGATGTTTACTTCTTGTGAAGAGGATGAAGAAGGATATTACAGAAAACTTGACTTTGAGGATGACAGTTGGAAGGCTTATGTTGACAAGCCTCAGTTTATGGGAAATCTCCTTTATGGTGATGGTTCATACTCTTGGGAAGACTCAAGGACAAAGGTCACTAGCAAACTTACAAATGCTTATGGCGACGGAAAATTCTGGGGTGGCGGCATTGCCATCAGCAACTATGTGGATAAGGACATAAAGAAACATGCCGCTCCTGAATATCAGCTTTCTGTGCCAAAATCAAATGGATCAAATTATTTCGCTATAGTATATTGTGATGCCAGCTTGACCTTCTCTGATGGTAGGGCACGAAAAGTTAAGTCTATCGACGTTTCACCAACAACATACCAGCTTGGCGTTACAACTTATGGTGATGACTATGCAGCATCTCTTGCACACGGCGGTGAACTCACACTCGTAATCAAGGGTATAGGTGCATCAGAAGGCGTTCCTTCAGTGACGGTTGACTTGGCTAAGAACGGAGAACTCCTCACGACATGGACAAAGGTTGACCTTACACCGCTCGGCAAGGTGAAGGGCTTGTCATTCAGTATGACAGGCTCAGATGTATCTGAATTCGGTGGCGTTAAGCAGCCTCAGTATGCTGCTATCGACAACTTCGTAGTGGAGCATATAAGAAGCTTGTAACTTTTGACAAATTATGTAATGGCGAAAAGTTGTCATTACTAAGCATTTACTGCTGTCGGTAATTTATGAAATCATATAAAACACTATATGCTTGCATGCTGCTATTGGCTTCTATGCTGATAGCAGCATGTAGTGATATTGAGGATACCCCTGCTGGCGGTACTCCTATGGGGAGTGCTGACGATGGGGTTTTTGTGCTTTGTGAAGGGAACTTCAATGCGGGCAACGCATCACTTTCTTATTACAATCCAGCAACAAAGAATGTTGAGAATGGTGTGTTTCGCCGTGTCAACGACCGCAAGCTTGGCGACACGGGGCAGTCAATCACCATCTATGGCACAACAGCTTTTATCGCAATGGAAAACTCTGGTATCATCTGGGGGGTGGACACGGAGACATTCAAGGTGAAAGGACAGCTGACAGCTTCGGCTGAGACAAAAATAATCAACCCCCGTTATGTGTATAAGGTAAGTGACACGAAGGCGTATGTTACTGATCTTTATGCGCATTATATCAATATCTTCAATCCGCAGACATTTCAGTATTCTGGCTCTATCTCCGTTGATGAGGTTGCTAACCTTGGCTATTGCTCTACAGAGGAGATGGTGCAATATGGCAAGTATGTGTTTGTAAATTGCTGGTCGTACAGCAACAAGATACTTGTCATTGATACGGAAAAAGACAAGGTGGATGGACGCATCGAACTCAGTAGTTGGCAACCAAAGTCTATGAAGATAGACAAGAAAGGCAAGTTGTGGGTTGTTACCGATGGTGGATATGAATCGTCAGAAGGCTCGTTTGGCGACAACCTGCCACATCTATACAGGATTGACGCACAGTCAAGGGTAGTAGAGAAGGATTGGGTGTTGAACACTGATGAGGCAAATGTGCAGATAGCGATGAACAATACTTCTGACACATTATATATTCTTAACAACGACATTTACCGCATGGGCATTGATGACACAGACATGCCTATGTTGCCATTCATATATGCGCCTCTTGATGATAATGGTGTGCGCCACAAACTCTATGGCATCGGAGTGAACCCTCACAATGGCGATGTGTATGTGGCGGATGCTGTCGATTACCGACAGTCGGGCGTGGTGTATCGCTACTCTTCAGCAGGGGGGCTCATCGACAATTTTAGAGTGGGCATCACTCCAAACCACTTCGCTTTCAGCGACAAGGCATCAAGTACGGATATAAAAGAGGAGGAGCCAGAGGAGGATGTACTGAGCAGTCGTCTTGTCAGCAAAATCTTTGAATACATGCCTGCACCTGGCCATCAGGTGAATGGTTACAGCGTGACAGGCGACTTCATCCGTGACGGTGCAACGATGGAGGAGGCGTGCGATAGTGTGATGAGTCATTTCAAGCGGAGATGGATGGTTAGCCTTGGCGCTCAGGGTGGATACCTCGTGGCGGGCTTTGACCATGATGTGAAAAACAGCAATGGTGACTATGATATTGTCATACAAGGCAATCCCTACAGCTATCAGTCAGAACCAGGAATCGTGTGGGTGATGAAGGATGAGAATGGAGACGGACTGCCTAATGATACATGGTATGAACTCGCGGGCAGTGAGTATGGAACAGAAAATGAGACTCTTGACTATGAGATAACATACTACAAACCAGCAACACCGCAGTCAGACATCCGCTGGAAAGATAATATGGGTGGAGAGGGTGTAGTGCCTTATATGAGTGCGTGGAACAAGCACGACTTTTATTGGCAGGACTGGGTGCCAACAGAGGATTCTCCTGAGGGACCATGTCATACATATTATGGTTCACGACTCAAAGACACTCACACTTATGAGAATAACTACACCGATGAACCTCCATTTGCTTGGGGATATGCTGACAATCTTGGTTCTGACTACTTCAAGAATGAGAAATTCGACAAGTCAAGAGCAAAGGGGTATTACAAGATAAGCAATGCTGTGACACGAGAGGGCAAGCCTGCAAATCTTGATTATATCAATTTTGTGAAAGTTCAGACAGGGCAGACAGGATGCTCGCCAAACCTTGGTGAGATATCAACTGAGGTGTATGGAATATGGGAGTATGTGCGTTGATGGCCAAACATGTTTTTTGACTTAACCGAGATATATTGGTTAAACTTGATTCGGAATGAGTGATGAACGAAAGGGTTAGAGAGTATTTGAAAAGCTTTGCAGGTAAGGCAGGGTGGTTAGCTTTTCTATTCTGCAATGGCTTCACAGTCTATGCGCAAGATAGTCGTCGAGCAATCGAGCTTGATGATGTGGAAGTTGTGTCATCAAGGCTGCTCAAAGACGTGGGTGTGGAGAAAACCTCCATTGACACACTCATTCTCCATGATAACATCTCGCTATCTATGGGCGATATCCTGTCAAAAAACTCCACCCTTTTCATCAAGAGTTATGGAAGGGCGACAGAAAGCACAGCGGAATTTAGAGGCACATCACCTTCGCATACTCAAGTGGTGTGGAATGGAATGCGCATCAACTCGCCTATGCTTGGTACTGTTGACTTCTCTACAATCCCTGCGTACTTCATCGATGAGGCGAATCTCTATCATGGAGCCTCATCAATCAATATCTCTGGCGGAGGTCTTGGAGGAGCAGTAGAGATGCTCACAAAGCCCGTCGTGCAGGATGGCACTCATCTCCAATATGTGCAGGGTGTGGGCTCATTCGACACCTACGACCAGTTTCTACGACTCTCTTGGCGAGGTCGGAAATGGTCTTCTTCCACTCGTGCGGTATATTCCACATCAAAGAATGAATATGAATATACTAACTATGATAAGAAGACTGATGTGAAGGATGAGCAGGGCAATATAATTAACTCCTATCATCCTACGGAGCGCAATAGAAGTGGATATTTTGATGATGTGCATGTCTTGCAGGAGCTATGCTACGATGCAGGACGTAATAACAGCCTCAGACTGAGCGTTTGGTATAACTATTCAAAGCGAGGTCTGCCGTTTCTGTCGGTTGACTATAAGGACAACAGAGACTTCAAGAACGAACATGAACAAAACAATCTGCGTTCTGTGCTTTCATGGGACTTCAGCCGTGGTGGATATAAAATGACGGTCAAGGGGGGATATGTGTATAGCGATGCGGCATACCATTATTTCACTACACGCGATGGTGCGCAGACCGATATAACAAAATCTCAGAGCTATACTAACACATACTTCGCCAAGAGTGATGTTGATGTGTTTTTGTCTGACAAGCTGATGCTTACAGCAGGATTGTCAGCATATCGCTATGAAGTGAAAAGTCATGACATGAGTCCCTTCCATATAGGCGACAACTTCAACATAGGAAGAAATGACGCCGACGTGAATGTTCAGTTGCGATGGCGACCTGTGAGTGCCCTCTCTCTGGCAGGCGTAGTGCGAGAAGAGAGTCATGGCAGTAAATTCATATCGCCGATACCAGCATTGTTTGCTGATGTCATCATCTATAAGCCATGGAATGTGGTGCTTAAATCCTCTATTTCCCGCAACTACCGCTATCCGTCTATGGACGACCTTTTCTTTCAACCAGGCGGAAATCCTGATTTACGTGCAGAGAAGGGCGTTGCATACGATGCAGGTATAGAGTGGGGAGTGAAGGATAAGATGTGGAGTTTCAAGGGTAATGTTACTGCCTTCGACTCGCACATCTCCGACTGGATACTGTGGACACCAAACACAAAAGGCTATTGGGAACCGTCGAATGTGAAGAAAGTGCATAATTACGGCGTAGAAGCGATGCTCAGCGCATCTGTCATGCTTGGCAGAGACTGCAAGCTGACGGCTTCGGGCAATTATGCGTGGACACCTTCGAAGAATGTGGGAGAGCGCCTTAACAGCAATGACGCAAGCTATGGCAAGCAGCTGTGCTATGTGCCTTTGCGTTCAGCAAATATGAATGTGCGCGTGCAGTGGAGAGAGTGGACTCTCGCATACCTGTGGAACCATTACAGCGAACGATTCACGACAACAAGCAATGAGGTGAATTACATCACAGGTAAGCTCGAACCTTATTATATGAGCGATATCTCGCTCGAAAAGCAGTTCTTTTGTCGATGGTTTGAGATGAGTGTGAAAGGAGTGGTCAACAACCTCTTCTCTGAAGAGTATGTGACGGTGCTGTCTCATCCGATGCCAAGACGTAACTATGAAATATATTTCACAATAAAGATATGAGAAAGATTTTTGTTTTTTTCTGGCTTATGCTGCTCTTTCTTTTCTCTGCCTGTGACACAAAACGGCAAGAGGGGAGTGTTGCTGAAGGCGTTATGCTGGAAATGAAATATTCCGATTTGCTGTCGCTCACTCAATGCGATGGTTATGTGTATGCCCAGATAAAAAACCCATGGGACAGTACAGCAATGCTGCATTCCTATGTGCTTGTAGAGAAGGGTAAGGAACTGCCCGCAGACATGCCGAAAGGCGATGTTGTGCGCATCCCGCTCGACAATAGTGTTGTTTACACTTCTGTGCATTGCTCGCTTGTTGATGAACTTGGAGCATACGCAGCGATAAAAGGCGTATGCGATTTACAATATATTGACATCGACAAGCTGCAGCAAGACTGCAAGGCGGGGAAGATAGTGAATTTAGGTGAGAGCGTGAGTCCTGATATCGAAGCTGTTATCGACATCTCACCGGATGCTATTCTGTTGTCTCCTTTTCAAAATAGCGGCACATACGGCAAACTTGGCAAGCTTGGCATCCCGATTGTTGAATGCGCAGATTATATGGAGACGAGTGCGATGGGCAGAGCGGAATGGATGAAGTTTTATGGTTTGCTGTATGGATGCAGAGAGCATGCAGACAGTCTCTTTGCAGAGATAGAGAAAGATTACAACTCCCTTAAAGCCATTGCCGCGTCAGCTAAGCATAAGCCTTCTGTTATTGTTGACTTGAAATTTGGATCTTCGTGGTATGTTGCTGGTGGCAACAGTACGGTAGGCAGAATACTTGCTGACGCAGGTGCTGACTACATTTTCAAAGATGAAAAGGCACAAGGGTCTGTGCCCTATGCCCCAGAGATGGTGTTCGACCGTGGATGCGATGCAGAGTTTTGGGTTATGAAATATAATCAGGAGACAGACAAGACATACGATGAGATAGCTTCCGAATACAGCAGCTACACACAGATCAAAGCATTCAAGGACAAGAATGTCTATGCTTGCAATACACGACATGTGGCTTTCTATGAGGAGACGCCTTTCCATCCGAATCTTCTGCTCAGAGATTATATTAAGGTGTTTCACCCAGAACTGTTGAAAGACTATAAGCTCAGGTATTATAGTAAGTTAAAGAATTAGACTGTATGAACAAAGGATTTCTCATAAGCATCATTCTGGTATTTCTCTTGATACTGCTTACCGCGGCAAGCCTCTTTTCTGGTTCGGTGGATATTCCTCACGACCAAGTGCTGAAAGCCATCTTGGGGCAGCCTGTGGAGAAAGAAAGTTGGTCGTATATCGTGATGGAGTCGCGTCTGCCGCAGACAGTCACAGCATTGCTTTGTGGTGCATGTCTTTCTGCATCTGGTCTTCTGCTGCAGACAGCTTTTGGAAACCCTCTTGCCGGTCCCTCAATATTGGGTATCACCAATGGAGCAAGTCTGGGTGTTGCAGTAGTCATGCTTGCCAGCGGAGGTGTGGTAGGCATGGGTGCCGCGGGTCAGGATTTTCATGTGGGGGGATTTTTGGCTGTGATTATTGGCGCATTCTTAGGGGCTCTTGCTGTGATTATGCTGTTGTTTGCTTTTTCGAACTTGATAAAAAGCAGCCTTATGTTGCTTATTGTTGGCATTATGGTGGGCTATCTCACAACATCCGTCGTGTCACTTCTCAATTTCCTTTCTAATGCCGACAATGTACACTCTTATGTGATGTGGGGTATGGGAAGCTTCAGCGATGTCACTCGTCAGCAGCTTCCGTGGTTTGCTGGTGCATGTGTGTTTGGACTTCTATGTGCTATACTGCTCGTGAAACCTCTCAACGCACTTTTGCTCGGCAACGCATACGCAGCCAATCTGGGTGTTAACATCCGTCTTGTGCGCAACCTCCTTCTGCTCACCACAGGACTTCTCACTGCTATTGCAACGGCATTCTGCGGACCAGTAGGATTTATAGGCTTGGCTGTGCCACATATAGCAAGGCTCATTTCTGGCACAGAGAATCACAAATCGCTCCTGCCTGTCACCATACTCACGGGTTCTGCTATTGCCTTGCTGTGCAATATAGCAAGTACATTGCCGGACAATCTCATCATTCCGCTCAATGCTATAACGCCAATATTTGGAGCGCCTGTCATATTATATATTATATGCACTCAGCGTAAGGGATAGCAAAATCCTTACGCCTCGCTTTTTTCTTTTGTATCTTCGCCTTTCTCTTCGATGTCTTCTTTTCTCTCAACCACTCTTTTTACGTTCGCCCTCAGCATCTGATAGATATCGCAATCCTTGAATTGTGTGTTGCGTCGTATCATCATGTTTGGTTGGCATTGACTGTGCGAATAGCATGCAAGTTCGTTGTCCATTTGTTTGGTGTTGCTGCCGGAGAGGCGTTTGATTTCTTTCTCTCTCTCGCGGCGAAGTATGGTGCATACTGGCTCGAGTGCGGAGTCAACGACATTCTCCATAAGGTGATGCCCTTGTATGAAGAGATATGTATTGTCAGGTCTCAGACCAAGTGTGGCGAGTTCTGCTTTGAGAGGCGACAGCTTGCCTTTGGCGTCTGTCACATTATGCTGCAGCCATGCAACTTTGCGGTTAGTATTTTTGCGCACCTTCTCCAGAGCTTCGGCAGGCTTGTAGATGTTCAGCTGGTCGA
This sequence comes from Bacteroidaceae bacterium, assembly GCA_024401215.1. Taxonomy (GTDB): domain Bacteria; phylum Bacteroidota; class Bacteroidia; order Bacteroidales; family Bacteroidaceae; genus Minthosoma. The sequence goes on along the minus strand of JAKSLL010000007.1, from coordinate 40,883 downwards.
TAGTGACTATATTATTGAAGTTAGAGAGTGGGAATTCCGAGAATCGCCCTTTGCGGTGCATCCAAATCAGCCACACAAAGAGTTCGTAGATAACCTCAGAGTACATCTTGAGATATCCCTCGAAATTGAAGATGTTGCGATCATTGAGTGTTGACATAACACACACATTATGAAGACTTGGGGCATAGCATTGCAGATTCTCTATGGCATAGACATAGGTGTGGATGACATACGGATTCTCCAGCATCTTCATAGAGTTTGGTGTGTGCCCCTGCAGCAGATAGTCAAGGTCAGCATCTACGCAAGCAATCATCCAGTTGCCGAGATTCTCCCCGAGTTTATTCATCATAGCAGTCTTCTTCCCTCTGTTGAGGTTTGTCTTTGATGGAAGCATGACTTCAAATTCTGTGCTTTCATCCTCAAACTCGCTCAGCACATCACGCCAGAAGAAGATGTCATCGTAGGATTCCACATAAGCTACGATTTTCCTCTTCTTCGACTTTGGACGTAGCTTGTTGGCTGCCTCCATATATGCCGAACTTATATTAGATAGAAGATGCTTGCTCATTGCTCGCTGATTTCGTTAACCTCGGTTACATTGCTCATCCATCCGTCCATGATGAGTGCTGGCGAATGGGTGGAGAGAATAATTTGTGCATTAGGGTTCAGTCGGCGGATGAGGCCTATGAGCTGCTGCTGCCAGTCGATATGCAGGGATATCTCTGGCTCGTCCATGATGAGTGCGTAGTGCTCACCATTCTCTACCAGCACGGTGAGAAGTATGACGAGCATCTGCTTTTCTCCAGATGAGAGTTGGTAAGGTGTGAGAGTGTCATCGCCTTGAATAAACTGTATCTCGTTGCTCTTTCTGTCAATTTTCTTTTCGGTGTCAGAAAAGAGCGTGTCTATCATGTCTTGGAAGAGCTTCTTTGGCGCGCTGACAAGTGCTGCGTTTGTCTGCGATTCTTCATCGCCGCTTGTGAGTATCTCTATAATTTTATTGCCAATGTTCACTTGATAGTCGAGGTATCGCTTTTGAAGTTTGTACACCTGCCAGTCAAGTTCAGTCTTCACACGGTTGTCGGCAAGCTTCTCGAGAATGTCGGAGTGCAGCAGCGGGCGGTCGAAAGAACGGATGACATCAAACTTAATGCTGGTGGAGTCTTCAGGGAAGAGTTTGATGCTCATCCCTTCTGTCAGTTCACCAGGAGTCAGCTCGCCAGTGTCGATGAGATTCAGCCCATGCACAGAATGGTTGATGATAGTGCTTTTTCCTACTCCGTTGATGCCGCTCAAGATGTTGACGTCAGGTTCGAGGCGCCATACAATGTGACGGCCGCCTCTCCATAGAGCTTTGATCTCTATGCTTTGTATGTATTCTGCTCTTTTCATGTTTGACTGCCCTCCATGTGTTAGGTGGGATTGTAGTTTATAGTTGTCCTCCTTTAATATGCGTGTAATGCTGGAGGGTTAATGTTTGCAAATGTAATCTTTTTTATATAAATACATCGTCGTTGAGTTTATTTTTTAATCATAAACGGCATTTATAGTGAGTTGTGATTAGATTTTTCACTTTTCACTTTTCACTTTTCTCAAATTCTTTTACCTTTGCACAAAATTTCAAACACAGCAAAATCATTTTATGGGAGGTTTTTTTGGAACCGTGTCAATGGAAAAGTGCACTGCTGACCTTTTCTATGGTACAGACTACCAATCTCACCTTGGCACTCGCCGCGGTGGTATGGCAACATTCAGCAAGGAGAAAGGTTTTTACCGCGCTATCCACAATTTGGAGAATACTTATTTCCGTACTCGTTTTGAAGCAGAGCTCGACAAGTTCAATGGTGAGTCAGGCATAGGAATCATCAGCGATACCGATGCTCAGCCAATGCTTTTCAACTGCCACTTGGGTCGTTTCGCCTTAGTGACGGTGGCTAAAGTCAACAATATTGATGAGATTGCGGAGAAGCTTCTTCAGGAGAATATGCATCTGTCAGAATTCTCTTCTGGAAAAATCAACCCAACAGAGCTTATAGGTCTTCTCATTGTGAAGGGCCATACTTTTGTCGAGGGTATAGAGAATGTGTTTAACACCCTCAAGGGGTCTTGCTCTATGCTTCTTCTTACAGAAGACGGCATCATTGCTGCACGCGACGCATGGGGCCGCACACCTATCGTCATCGGTAAGAAAGACGGTGCTATGGCGGCAACAAGTGAGTCAACTGCATTCCCTAATCTCGGCTATGACACTTCATACTATGTAGGGCCAGGTGAGATAGTACGACTTCGTCCAGATGGTATGGTGCAGTTGCGCAAACCTAACAAGAAGATGCAGATATGCTCTTTCTTGTGGATTTACTACGGATTCCCAACATCATCATACGAAGGCAAGAATGTTGAAGACGTGCGCTTTGAGACAGGACGTGTGATGGGTGAGGAGGATAAGACTGAGGTCGATTCTGTAGGTGGCATTCCTGACTCTGGCATAGGCATGGCTATCGGCTATAGTGCAGGACATAAAGTGCCATACCAGAGAGGTATATCTAAGTACACTCCTACATGGCCACGTTCTTTTATGCCTGCAAATCAGGAGATGCGTAATCTCGTGGCAAAGATGAAGCTCATTCCAAACAAAGATATGCTTCAGGGCAAGCGCTGCCTGTTCTGCGATGATTCTATCGTGAGAGGCACACAGCTTAGAGAGAACACTAAGGTGCTTAAAGATCTCGGAGCAAAAGAAGTACATATGCGTATTGCTTGTCCACCTCTTATCTATGCATGTCCATTCATTAACTTCTCTGCCAGCAAGAGTGAACTCGAACTTATCACTCGTCGTGTGATAAAGGATTTTGAAACACATTCCGACAAGGCTACAATGCTTGCCGATGTTCCAAAGGAGGATAACGTGGATGTTCCTGCAGATCGTTTGAAGGCATACGCAACAACTGACTCACCAGAGTACAAGGCAATGGTGGCAGAGATTGCTAAACGCCTGAACCTCGACAGTTTGAAGTTCTCTAAACTCGAAACTATCATCGACGCTATCGGACTCGAAAAGTGTCAGGTTTGTACACACTGCTTTGATGGAAGCTCTTTCCATTCTTTGGAAGAGAGCAACGATAATGCATAGTGAGCATATACCACAAGAGTTGCTAATAATTTAGACTACCTACGCAAGTGCCCGCAGGTTGTTGATATTTGAAAATGTTGTAACACATGTAACACGCCCTGTGTAACACTTGTAACATGCCCGATGTTACATGTGTTACACAGGGCGTGTTACATGTGTTACATTTGAGCGGCATCAGGTGACATGCTCATGCGGCCATCGAGTAAAGGGTATTTTCCCAGACGAGGCAAGGGCTACCGTGTGCTTTGGCGAGAACATACAGGCTCTCGTTGCCTATCTCAGCACCACGCAGGTCATTCCGATGAAACGCATGACGGACATCCTCGGCAACATGTTCGGAATAGAAATGAGCCAGGGAAGCGTCTCCAACATACTCAATGACATGCGAAAGAGGCCAAGCGTCCATATGAGGATATAGAGCAAGCAGAAGTCACGGGAGCCGACGAAACAGGAATGAGGGTCAATGGAGAGACCGACTGGATGTGGACATTCCAGACATCGCTTGTCACTTTCCTCCATGCCGCAGAGAGCCGCAAGAAGGAAGTCGTTGACGAGCTGTTCCCGGGCGGATTGCCGAAGACCATCCTCGTGACGGACAGGCTCATATCCTACTTCAACCTCAACGTGGCAGACCATCAGGTTTGTCTCGCCCACTTGCTTAGGAACACGACATTCTTCGAACAGCTGCTGCCGGAGAGCGACTGGCCAAAGCGGATGCTTGAACTCCTTCGCGGCGCGATACACCAGAGAAAGACGGAGTACTCACGCAAGGAGCATGAGGAAAAATACAAGGCCGACTTTGACAAGCTTATTGCCGAAGAAGTCGAGATTGAAGACGAGGAGCGCAGGAAACTGTTTGCCACATTCAGCAGAGGGCTTGACAAGCACCGTGAACACATATTCCTGTTCATATTCCATCACAATGTCCCATACGACAATAACGCCAGCGAAAGAGCTCTGCGACCGGTCAAGACAAAGATGAAGGTAAGCGGTCAGTTCCGTAGCGAGGACGGGGCGAAGAACTATGCCACACTTATGACGATTGCGGAAACAGCCAAGAAGAATGGACAGAATCCGTTCTTTGCACTCAGGAAACTGGCACAATACCATCCAGAGCAATAATCACAAGCAATTTTGATTTCATTACCATTTACGTTGCCCATTCAAGGCAGCGCAAGTGGGTATGGCCTAAGGTGGCCTGAGTAGTTACCGTGGTGAGAACAAAATGCTCTTTGTAATTTTGCACTATCTAACAATAATATGCATAACTATGATTGAGATTCCACAAAATGAAGTTCAAATTAACGACTTTGAGAAGCTTGTTAGTGAAGTACTGAACCAACTGATTACTGGTAAAGACAAGTACGGAGAAGCACATATTGGAACTGCCTACATTGATTGGGGAGTTACAAGCGACTTCTATCAGAATTGTCCATCAAAATCACTTGCTGACAAGGTGGCAAGGGCATTCAAGGAAAAGGGATATTATGTCTATGTGCAGCGCATGGGCTATGGTAATCGCAGAATCCTTGAAGGTACTCCAATTTCGTACCGAATCTACAAGGAGGCACGTAAGTATAACAATTGGGATGAACTATGACACAAGAACAAGAAGTTATGGTTATAAACCATTCGCCTAATTATTTGGCCTCGCTTGCCTTCCGTGAAGCCTTGTCTTTCATTTTCAAGCATGACAGACTTAAATACATGGAACTAATTAAGATTGAATATCAAGAATGTAAACCTAATTGGGATAAAGAACTATGAGTACAAGAGAATTTATCAAGATGCAGAGCATAAACTTCTGCTACATGAGTTTCATGCTGCAAGCAGCAAATCAAAAGACCGTCTATATGAACGGCAAGTATATTCAAGACGTGATGACGGATGAAGATGAAACCATTCTTGTCGTGATGCAAGATGGCAAGGTCATTCCAGCAATAGACGTTGACCCAGTCCAATCTACCCATGACATTCAGATATGGATTGACATGAATCCGACCCTTCATGAAAGAGAGCTAATGCTTATGGAAGCACGGTAAACTACTTTATAATATTTCCCCTGCATTACAGATGTTGGGGCTTTTTGAACGCATAAACGTTAAAGTTGATGTTAAAGCAAAGTCTATCTGGCGATTATATGAAATTATATCAGTAACTTTGCGATCGCATGCGAACGCAAGAAGGCGAAAACGACAAGAAATATGCACCTCCAAAAGCAAATTCTTTGAACTTGTCCCATGATTTGAGAGACCCTCACGCTATCTTTGCAGTCAATTTTCATCAAACAATTATAGGTTATGAGAAAAGCAAGTGACATAAAGACATTTATACTGAAATGGAATCCTGAGATTTCGTCAGTTAATCTGGATGATTGGGATTTCTGGGTAAAGAAGCAAGATTTCCTCACACCAAACTGGAGCGTACATGAACATGAGAAGGTGAATGTAGGTGACGAATGGTATATGCTTCGTGTTGGTGATGGTGTTACGGGCATCGTGGGACATGGAACATTCTGCAGTAATCCACAGAAAGCTGGTGATTGGAGTGGTCAAGGTAAAGTAAGATACTATTCAGAATTGTGTATTCTTGACTTAATGCCTCATAGCGAGCCAATGATAAAAACAGAAATACTGGAAAAGTGTATTCCAAACTTTGATTGGCGTGGCGGTCATTCGGGAGTAATGCTTCCAAATATTGATATAGAAATACTTGATAATCTTAGAAGCAATTATTATGACCAACATCCAACATCCCAGCGATGCTGGGATGTTAGCATTGAAAAAGGCATTGAGAAAGATATTGTCGGATGGGAGAATCTGACCGACATATTCAAAGAAAGGGAACTGGATGAAGGCTATATCTATTCAGATAACGTCTTTCACGATATGGTCACGCTCAAAACCGAGCATATCTATGGCGATAGCATTTTCACATTTACCATTCTCATTCATGACAATGACATTCTTCCTGTCATTTGTCGTAAACTACAACGTATCAAGACAGAGATTCACGGCGGCGAATGCTACGAAAGCTACTGCAAAATATGGCATGATGGTTTTCACTTCCATGTGAACATCAATGAGGTGGAGGTAATATGTGAGGACCTTGAGTTTGGAAAGACTAGTAAATACGAAAAGGATTTTATTTCCGTAACAATATAAAAGTAGATTTATAATATGCTATATAGCACTCATCATAATAAAAACACAAATGAAGACCCAAAGACATCTGTTGTCTTTGAGAACCTATTATTATTTCCTGATAACATATTTTGGGAGATACTAAAGAAATCCGCTGCGAACAAAAACATCTTGCCTGAGGATGCAGGATTACTTTTAGACAGATTTGAGTTTTGGCCAAGGTGGGATCCATGTTCCTCTTATGATACAGGAAATAGCAATTATGTCGAACCTGATATATTCTTTAGGTTTGAAAAGGTTGATATAATCGTTGAAGCCAAATATTCCGACATTTCTGGTCAATATCGTGAGGAATGGGAACGAGAATTTAAGGCTTATCTCAACGAATATGAGACCGACAAGAAAAAGGTTGTTCTCCTTGCAGTTGGTGGTAACTCAACATTCACCAAAGAACCAGAACTTAAGGTTGAAAATCATAAATGCCCTATTATCAAATATAGTTGGGCAAGTTTATTGGATGCTGTATTGGATTACGAAAAGCGTGAACTATCTAAAATCAAAAACGACAATCAATCTTCTATAAAGAGAATCGTTCGTAATGTTGAGATTGGTTTCAATAATATTGGAATATATAAATACAAAAAGAAAGTGGAAATCAAAGGATTAAGCAGTTTATATGTCTTAGGAAAATTATTCCATACTGCAATTAAATATGAGACAGATTTATACTCTGTTTCCCCATATAAAGAGGACATGAAGGCTGAGCATTATGGCTATCAGTTTAGAATTGATCCAAAGGACGGCCGAAGAAAACAGTTATGGTTGTCTATAGCCTTATGGATAAATGAACAAGAGGTTATCTCTATTGAAGCAAGAAACGAAGACAACTGGGCTGGCAAACTATGCAAAATCATTGAAAATGGTAAAATGTTCACGTCTAAGTATGCAAAAAAGCCATACGCAGAAGGCAATAGTTATTACTTTGACGCAAAAGAGAAATTGTATGAGGATTTTGAGTCTGCAGAAACTTTTGATGCACAAGTGGAAATAATTAGAAAATACATTAATGACATTTGTGTTTATTATTTGAAGTAATCCAAAATAACATGTCATACACTTACAAATATCCAAGACCAGCAGTTACGACTGACTGCGTTGTTGTCACAAGAGAAACTGAGCCAAAAGTTCTTTTGATTCAGCGTGGTAATGAACCTTACAAGGGATGCTGAGCATTCCCTGGTGGTTTCATGGAGATTGATGAAACGCTTGAAGAGTGCGCCATCCGTGAGTTGAAGGAAGAAACCGGATTAGTCGTGACTCACGATGAAATTTTTCCCATAGGCACATTCTCAAGGATAGACCGTGACCCAAGAGGACGCACAATCAGCCTGGCTTTCCTCACCTTAGTAGATGCACCTATTAGTGTTGCAGCACAAGATGATGCTGCAAAAGCAGAGTGGTTTCCTGTGAATAAAGTACCACAGTTAGCATTTGACCACTATGAAATTCTCAGTAAAGCTCTAAACGCAATTTGAAATTATGGATTTGTCAACATTAGCAGGACTATCAAATTTGCCTAAAATAAACTTTCCCACGATGGATTTGAAAATACCAAGTTTAAATCCCACTATTAATATGCCTAAATTTGCAGAAACCGCAGACAACGTACTTGTATTAGGCAATGGATTTGACTTAGGCTTGGGGCTGAATAGTTCCTATAAAGAATTTGCAAAGTCTAAACATTGGCCATTTAAGAATGAAAGCTTATATCCTAAAGGGACGTTAGCTTATATGCTTAATGAGAATAAAGATATTGATAAATGGTTTGATTTAGAAGAACTATTCTATGAATATGCTTCTCTTCAAAATGGAAATATTGAAGCGAAGGGAGTAACAGATCTTGTGTCTTTTAATAAAGATTGCTTCAAGATACTTACCAATGCTCTTACAAAATATTTGAAAGAAGAACAGGCGATGATAAATATTGAAGACAAGAATTTGCCATTTATCGTTTTGTTGTATTTTTTGCAAATCAAAGGAGTGTCAAGAATATACACTTTTAACTACACAGATATAAATGGTCTTGCTTCTCGAAAAGGAATTAAAGACGATTTTGAATGTTGCCACGTACATGGTTCTTTAAATGAAGATTCATGCATACTTGGCGTTGGAGATAAACGCGAATTACATGATGAATATTTTTTTCTTCATAAGTCTGCTAATCCTAATTTTTCTTCTAACAAACTGATTAGAGATTTAGCACATGCTGAAAATATTATTATATATGGTCATTCTTTAGGAGACAATGACCATGATTATTTTAAGGATTTTTTTGTTGACTCAGCTGAATATGAAAATAAGTATGAAGGTCACGAAAGAACAATTACTATATTTACATTTAATGAAGATAGTAAACTGGCGATAAAGAAGCAAATTATGAAGATCTCCAACAGAAATTTAATATCTATATTCGCACACTGTAATTTTGAAATAATTTGTACGTCTAGTTCTGAAGATGTACAAAATTATCTTAATAAATTAGATTTCGAGTAAAGCTTATCCCATGAATTGGGAGAACCTCATCTTAACTTTGCAGAAAATTTAAAAAATGATAAGATTATGGCAGACGATAAGGTATTCAACAAAAGCGAAATGAGCGCAATGATGCTTTGGAAACTTGGTCTTGGCAACATGGCAAAGTATTTCAACGGTGAGGATCCTATGCCCAATAAGGACAAGCGTCCAACAGAGGAAATGATTAGAAACTGTAAACCTATGCCTACAGATTCTGAGGATTACTCTGACATCAAGGATGTTCCTATCGTTGTACCCAAGTGGGCAATGGAAATCATCAAGAAAGGTCATATTCCTGAGGCACAAGAAGACCATTGGTTTATGTACTGCACACATGATGTATTCAGATATTATAGGAGTTGGTCGGGTATGTGTGCATACGACTGCCATTTCAAACGTTTGGATGACGACCAGTATCTGATAGATAGAATAACGGTAAACAGAGATCTAGCTCAATTCGGAGTAAATGGCGAGTTTGCTGCAATTTTGCTCCTTCATTATCTCTTAGCTGCTGAAGCTGGTTGTGATTGGCGACCAGCGTGGGACGCATTCTTCGATTTGAGATATGCGTTCGTGAAGCATGAAGACACCATTGATATGGAGGAAGAAACGAATGAAGAGAAAGAAGATGAAAGAAAACGACCTACAGGACTCGATTTGAAGGACAAGATTCGCGGTTGTCTGATTGGTGGTGCTGTTGGTGATGCTCTTGGCTATGAAGTCGAGTTCATGAAGTGGCATGAGATAGAGAAGCAATATGGCAAGATGGGCATTAGAAGATATAATAACCATGGAGCCAAACGATTTTGTGGTGTAGCAAGAATCTCTGACGATACACAGATGACACTCTTCACTGTAGGAGGATTGCTTAACGGATTGACAGATTGTGTATTTGAAGGTAAATCTCCTTATATAATCCACAAAACGAAACGTTACTTTTTGCCCCTTTTTGAATTTCAAAAGGGGCAAAAAGTAAATAACTATATATCATCAAGTTAAATAAATAATTGCACACATATATTACTAACCCAAACTTTAAAGAAAGGAAAATCTTAAATTATTGATAATTAGAACTTTATAAAAAATGCCCCTTACTCCACAAAACGAAGCGTATCTTTTTTGAAAAACGTTATAATGTATTCTAATCACTGATTATCAGCTAATTACAAAAATTACGTATTTCTTCGTTCCGAATGTGCAATTTTGAGAAAAATCAATACATTTTTTTATTATGGTCTTTTTCATTCTTCAAAATCCTTTTTGAGATAATTGTAAAAAGTACGCTCACAAATGCCAAACAATGGATATATATACATTCTCCATATATGGCGGTTGCTTACACCATCTTTAACGTGCTTGTTATAGATGGCATTGACCGCCCGAATACGTGTCCTATATAAGTTCCCTTTTGGAAGCGCATAACCCTTTTGGCTTTTATATGTGTCAATTTCTCTAATCATATCCATTGTCTGATTTCTTTTTCCTCCTTAAAATATCTTTGGTGGCGCAACAAGCCACCAAAGATAAACAACAAACAACACTAAACATAATGTTATGTGGTTGCACTGATAATCGCCCCGACACCCTTTCCCCTGATAGGCAAAGCGATAAAACGCTTATCAAAGCCGACTATTGTTCCACGCTCTTCGGGGTCGTCATAACGGGCGTACATATAGATTTCACCATCAGCCCTCATTACTTCGTGCGCATAAAATGCTACGCTTGCAAACTGTTCCGTCTGTTCGTCGTTATAAGCCACCTTTTCCCATTCACCGCCATTTGCTTTGTAAGTAGGCATAAATGGAAACTGATAACAACCAAAGCCCGCAAACTTCATAGGCTCTCCGTCTTTTATGTCCGTCAGATCCTTGAACAACTTGACGTCCTCCAGCAACAAGTCTGTAACGTGTCGTGGATGTAAGATGATATAACGGTCTTCCAACGGTATTAAAGCGTCATCAAAACGTTCTTTCAATGCCAGGATGTCTTCAAACGTTATACGCTTGCGTCCTCTTACTACTGCGCCTGTAGTAAGCACCAAAGGCGTATCTTTTGTATCCTTGCTTGGCGCAAAAGCGTGAGCCGCCTTGCGTGCCGTTGCGGTCTGCAATGTGGTACGGTGTTGTCTGATTACACTATCCAATTTATCGTAACTGTACTCGATTGCATCAGGACGGCGGACAAGTGTGTTTTCCGTCTCGAACTTATCCAGAACTACAGCGTTGTCTTCATCTTCACGCCCTACTATTTTTATCGGGTATGTACTGTTGTTTACCAATACTTTTGGATCAATGCCAGCAGATGGAAAAAGTAGCGTATTATTATCCACCAAATCGGTAAAGTTCTCCACCTTGTTAAGGAAACTTATTTCAGGATAAAACCCTTCCTTGATTTGGTTTATCCAAACTTGCTTGTTTAGTGCCATATTCTTTGTTTTTTAAATGTTTGACAATAGTTTTTTATATTCCTCTGGATGTTCTTTCAGATAATCGGGGTTATACTTGCGTAGGTAATCAAGCGTCTGTTTGCCACCGTTACCACTTCCTACGATAGAGTTTTCTTTGTCTATCAGTTCTGCATATAGCCTCGGGTTCTTTCTCAACTCATCTGGGGCGTATTTACGGTAATCCGTCAGTGTCCACTCTTTACGGTCTTTGCTTAATATCTCGCTAATCTTTCTTACCTTAGGCATGCTACCCAGCAATAAAGAAAGCGTTTCTATCCCCATTTCGTTGCCCACATGGGCAAATATTTCCTTTTGCGCATATCCTATCTGCCTGTCAAATAAAGCGGTATCAACAGCCGCCAAAACAGCTCTTTTGCGCTTTTCCTTTTCTCCCGATATAAACGAGCGGAAAGTCTGTGGGCTTATCCTCGCCATAGTCAGGAAATTGCTCTTGTCCTTGCTTTCCACAAACCCCGCTTTCACGGCGTTTTCTACTTCCATTAAAGCCTCATCAGACACATTAAGCAATGTTTGAATTTCGGCAATAATATCCTCGTCCGAAACATCATCAGAAAGCCCCAAAAGTGATTTAATTTCCGCACGCAAATCCTCTACCTTTTGGGGCGTTTCCAATGTCAGCCGCTTACGGCTGCCTTTTCGATAAAGTTTAAGTGCATTTTGATTGGCGGGAATGTCCACTATAGACACTTCGAAAAGGTTGCATTTTATTACAGTCTTAATGCCGTTAATTACGGTGTCTTCTATAATATCCACCCCAATAGAAGCAGAGCGCAAAAAGCCGTTTTCCACTTGCGCTTTTACGGTCTTTCCAAGTTCCGTGCTTTCATCGAACACGGCATCAGCCAGCAGTTTGTTACCCTCCTTGCGGATATTCTCCCACCGTCCTACAACGGTTTTTCTTTCGTGCATGTAAAGCATTACGGGGTTGCGTTCAAAGGCGGTCGTGTCTATTCCGTCCGTCTTCACGATATAACCGTAACTGTTCACGCTTTCGTCTGAAATAACAAATGAATTTTTACCCATATCATTTTGATGTTTAGTGTTACGGTACAAAGGTATTTTATAATTACTTACAGCCCAAAAATGTGTGCAATGCTTTCATAGATATGTGCAATGATTGCACACTTTTACGCTGCAACCCTTGCAGATAGTTGCGAAAGTAACAAGATAATATTTGCTGCTTTCGCATATTTTCCATACCTTTGCAGCGTACAGCCCTTTTATGGGCTTAGTCGAAAGGGATTATATCGGGCGCAAGTGAGAGAACGCCCGATATTTTTTTATTTCTTTTTGAGCTTTTCCCCGAAAACATTTGGCGGTTTCAAGGAAACACGCTATATTTGCAGCATCCTACAAAATATAGTAATAATGACAACGACTTTATTAAAGAGACAATTTTTGCACGCTATGGTGTGGAAAGCGGAAACGCCCCAATGCCTTACTATATGGCATAGGACACCTAAGGCGTGCCTTTTTTCAATTCCTAAAAAATATAGTTATGATTGCAAAAATCAATTTGGACGGTAAGGAACACATGGCTATCGTGTTCGACGATTATGTGGTTTTTGAGGATGTCCAAAGAGTGAAACATGCCTTAAACCTTTGTTTGCGCTATGCCTACATGAGAGAAGACGACCATTTAAGCGAAGAGGAAGCCTATTACTACCACGCACTTATCGAAGCTATGGAGTTATCCCCAGAGCAAGTAACCGAAATGTTCCTTGCCTACTTCAGCAAAAAAGGGTGGAACAGGAGCAACAACAAAGCAGAAAAGAAACTTTGCGAGATTTACATTTAAACTAACAACCGAGCCACAGATTATTTTCTGTGGCTCAATTATAAAACAACAATGTAATGAAGAAAAAAGAACAGATAAAGAGGGCATACACAAGCGGGAACACAGATACAAAACAACTTGCGGAAAGCTACGGTACGAAAGAGAAGTACGTCAAGAAAGTTATACGTGAGGCAGCTTTGAGAGAAGAGGACAAACCCGTCTTGACGGTTGCTTCATATATAGAGGCGGTACGCCTGAACCTTACAACCGTTGAAGATTTAGCACGCTTTTTCAAAGTGTCGGAAAGGACTATAAAAAACTTTCACGCCAGGACCCTTGTTAGGCAAAGATTATCCGAATATCTTTTTGAACTCCATACGCTGAGCGATGTATGCAGTTTGTTGAATGAGGTCTGCAACACAATAACACCCCTTGCAGCCGACTATAAACCAGCAGCCGAGAATATCAAGAGATTAAGAAAAATAATTACAGAAATAGAGCAAATAAAGCCATAGAAAAGTAAACCTAATTGTACACCTATTGCCCCATTTTCCACAAAACGAAACGTATGTTTTCGTAACTACTTGAATGTCAGTAAATAAATTACTGTAAAGCGTTGCCCCTTGTTCAATTTTGAACGAAAATAGCAAAGGGGCAAATTGCCCCCCATTCCATTTTGAACACCATTTTTGTCTCTTTTTCCTTACTTTTCTTTACACACTGTAAACTTTGCTGTTTACAGTGTGTTTTAATCACATCTGAAAAACACACTATACAGGCATAAAGTGCTCATATACAAGAATTATAACTCCCTCCTACGTAAAGAAAATTAAACCTATATGTAAACCTTTTATCCCTCAAATGTAAACTTTTCGAGGGTAAATGTAAACCAAAATTAAACCCATGTAAACTTTTTAGCTATCAACCATTTACAAAGAAATACCCCTAATTTCCTGTAAATAGCAAGTTTACAGCGCCCCATCATTGTATACGCTTCGTTCTGTGCCCTATACTTATGATGCTTACAAGTATGTCAAAGATGCATACATTGAATGGGTAGATGGCCAGACAGGATGCAGTAATGAGCAGACCAACAATTGGTTTGCTCTAAAAGACTTCATAAATGATCAGCGAGCACCAGGTGATACATGTATCTCGGTATTGAGCAGAATGAAATATGGTGAATTGTCTCGCAAATATTCTAAAGGATGCGGTGGTGTAATGCGTACAGCTCCTGTGGCACTATACTTTGCCGGACTTCATGACAAGGGATATGATAAGACTGACATTATGGATGAAGCTGCTATAGCCGGACATCTGGCATGGCTTACTCACAGACATCCCGCTTGGATGGTTCCCATCATGTGCATTACATTTCATACTTGCCATGCTTTTGGAAGGTTCTGACTTGTTGGATGCCATAAAATCAACAATATCATTCATGCAAGATTTTGTTGATCAAGGTGGACGTGCAAGAGAAGTAGGTTCTGTTATCAAGAATGACGAAGAAGTTCATGATGAAGGATGGAAGCTAATACGCTTACTAGAACTTGCACTAAAACTTGGATAAGAAAATACGCCAAAGAAGGAAGCGTATAAGCAATTAGGAGAAGGATGGTTAGGAGATGAAGCTCTTGCAATAGCCGTGTATGCAGCAGTTCGTTTTAGTGATCATAAGTATATAAGAACAAAATACGAGAGTATTGGCAGCAGTACAACCATAACAGAAATGCGCCAACACATGTTTGAGGAGGCAATATGTTGTGCGGTAAATCATTCTGGTGATTCAGATTCAACAGGTGCAATCTGTGGTCAGATTATGGGAACATGGTTAGGGCTACATTGCATTCCTGGTTACTACACTGGGGATATGTTTGCAAAAGATCCATTGTTTGAAGGAAGGGAAGAAAACTGTGACCTTGAAGGTCGTCATGTGCTTATGACAATTGCCGACGATCTCGCTGACGGATGCCCATTCAGCAGTCGTCCTCACCCATTGGAGATTGAGGAGAAGAAGCAAAAACAGTGGTATCTGCGTTATGTTCTTCATGTTGACTGTGACTCAACAAACGTTGAAGAATCTTGGAATCAAAGATTTTGCAGATAAAATTTCACAATTCTTGAAAAATTCTTGGAGGTTCTCCCATGATTTGGGACTACCTCCTTTTAATTTTGCACATAGAACCAATATATTGAGATTATGGAACTTTTAGCCCACATTGCAGCAAGCATTGCGTCCAAATGTTAAATGATGTTTAAAAACAACCATTTTACGGTGTATTTTGCATGTTTTCGTGTGATTTTTAGTTAATTGTGGTTAACAACCTCTTCACTTTTCAAAAAACACGCAATGTGCCCCCCGAAGCGATTTTGCCATTCGTAAAATTAGCGGTACCTTTGCACCCATGTTCATAGAGAAGGCAAAATCATTCCACGAAAAGAAAGACGGTACAATTGAGAAGTATGAGTACTACCGTCTGAGGAAATCCTACCGTGACGCAAACGACGATACGCATCACCGCACCGTTCTGAGTCTCGGCAGGCTTGATGGTTTTACCAATCTCGAACGTAACGAACTTGCTGACATTCTCACCGTGATGATAGAGAAAGGCCAGTGCGTCATGCATGAGAACAGGCAACTCTATGAAAAAGCAATTGAGCTCTATGCAAAATACCGTGAGAGCAAGTATGCCCAGGAGAACGACTCCATCCTCATAGCCGAGGCAGAGAGGAAGAAGCGTGAGGCGATGCGTGATGCCATCACGATAAAGATCAGTTCCCTGACCCAGCACGAGGCACGCACCATCGGCTGCAAGACCCTCTGCCACTCCACGCTCCGCATGCTGAAGATACGCGAGTACAGTCACAATAGACGATGTGATGAAGAAGGCACTCCTCGTTGACAGCGATGCCAAGGCTCTGAAGGAGAGATCCATGTATGAGCAGGCATGCAAGCGTTACGAGGAAGGCCTGGACGCCATCAAAGCTGGCATTGAGAAGAAAGGCGGCACGAAGAAGCGCGATGCCGTCAACAACCGTCTGGGTAAGCTTGACCAGAAGTACGGAGCCATACGCAAGAGCTACACCATTGAATTCACATACGAAGGCAAGGGCAAGAAGGAGATTGCTGCGGCAATGACATGGAAGCGTAACGACGGCAAAACGGGCGAGGTGCAGAAATTTCACGGCAAGTACGTTCTTCTGACAAGTCTTGATGAGAGTGATGAGGTGAACATATGGAAGTTCTACAATGTAATCCGCACCGTTGAAGAGACCTTTCACGTCCTGAAGACCGACCTTGACATACGTCCTGTCTATCACAAGAGTGACGGTGGCATAAAGGCACACCTCAATCTGGCAGTCCTGGCATACTGGCTCGTATCCGTAACCAAGCATCGGCTGAAGATCAAGGGATACGAGAATGTACGCTGGGACGAGATTATGCGCATTGCATCAACTCAAGTAATCGTGACGGCACAAATGAAGACAACTGACGGGGATACGGTAAGAGTACGTCAAAGCACCGAAGCGGAAGACAAACTCTCCGCCATATACTCTCTGTTGGACATTAATCCTCATCCACTTGGAAGGGTAAAATCTGTGTCCCCCAAAAAATCACCTCAAAAAAATCCACCTCCTGAAAATAAAGTGGTTATATAACTAATAGCTGTAATGTGGGTTAGAAAGGTCACCACATTTTTATCCTAAATGCAGTAGGTTTTACGATAAATACGTTGAGAAGTGAAAAACAGAATAAGGCTGTTTTGAATATAAGTAGGTGATCAAAAGAGAGTATAGATATTAAGAACACACCTACGAGGATGAACATATAAATAATTTTGATTACCTACTTAATATATTATATTTGTACATGAAAAGCATAAAATATATTCTTATGTGTTAACTATTAAAGAAAAAATACTATCTTTGTCGCAAAATCTTAATATACTGATTAATATGAAGAAGACATTATTATATTCTGCAATAGCTATTGCTTCTTTGTCGGCAAATGCGCAGACAACAGGTGCAGACTTTATGAAGGCGTTAAAGGTGGCAGATACCGATATCGTGTTTGATGTCAATGCTGAGGGTGCGCCTTTAAGAGTGAAGTGGGGTATGGATTCTGCGTGGGATTGGGATTTCAATGTCAACCGCGGCATTGCCCATATTGGCAAAGGCAATTTCGAGACAGGACGAATCTCTTTCCAGCCTAATGACTTGGTGAAGGACAATGGCGACGGCACTTACACACTTTCTGCGCGTCAGCAGAAAAAGCTGAAGTGGCGATGCGACCTTATGAAACTCACAGGCACAAAGGAGGTGAACATAAACTGCGACCATGAGGCTCTTTTCAAGGGGGATAATGGAGCGGATGACTTTACAGGAAGAAAGAACTATCAGGGTAAGCCCCAGGAATGGTATAAGCTCATCAAGGCAAGTGTGCAGTATGCTGTGAGTCAAGGATTGAAGGTTGTCAGCGTCTCGCCTTTCAATGAGCCTGACTATGTGTGGCAGCAAGCAACAAATGAGACACAGGCTATGGCTGACTTCCTCGAAGTGGCAAAGCTGATCAAGGCAGACCCTTATTTCAAGGATATAAGAGTGTGCGGTGGCAATACACTAAATTGTGACAGGGCTATGCCTTGGTATAACTACCTGAGCGGGTATATTGACGAGGGCAATACACATCAGTTGGCAGGAGAGTTTAAGACTTATGCAGACTTCTTTGCCAAGGTGAAGGCCGACGGCAAGGTGGCTACGGCTGATGAGCTTCACAATGTTGGCGAGGCGATAGTCGGTGTGCAGTATGGCATGGAGAACGGCATCTGGTGGGGCTTTGACTCAAAGGCTCGCGGACAGTTCTGCATTGACTCGAATGAAGGTGTGCGTCTTGGATATGGCGAGAATCGTAAAGCATGGACAAGTGGGGCTGTGTATAGGAATGATGTGACAAAGGAGGTGCATGGCTATCTTGGCTCAAGCGAGCGACAGGCTGCTGCGTCAAGTTTCGCATTCATCTCCAAGGGCAAGGATGTGTTTTTCAACGGTTACGGTCCAACACGAATGTATGTGTATGACGTGCCAGGCGGCACAGGCTACCAGAAAGGGCAGATTAATGCGGAGCGACTCTTCGACATTACATGGGGAGAGGATGTGGCTCCGGGTGAAATAGACGGAACATACCAGATAATGAGTGCTTCGAGCAAGAAGCTTCTTACTTTCAAAGGCACAGATAATGTTACATCCGACACGAGAAAGACATCTGGCACTACACAGCATTGGAATGTGAAGCCTGGATATACAGACGGTGATATCTCATATTGGTTTATTGACAATGCGAATAACGCTGTTACTAAGACTCATCTCAATGTGCTCAATAATAACCTCAACAGCGGAGCTACAATGATAGGCTTTGATGCCGGTCATGGAGCGAACGAGCAATGGTATTTGAAATATGCCAAGGATGGGTATTATTATATTATAAGCAGGCTCAGCAATAAATATATGTGCTGCCAGAGCACAACATCTGGAGCCATAGTGAAATTGCAGAATGCACCAGCAAGCACCGCAAGCGAAAAGGAACTTGAAAAGTATTTGTGGCGTTTCATGCCTGTCAATGCTAAAGCAGAGACAAATGCCCCAGCTGCTCCTGCTGAGCTTGTGGCAAAGCAGCGTGTTGGCGCTATTGAATTGTCGTGGACGGCTCCTGCAGACGAGGATGTGGTTTCGTACATAGTGATACGAAGTGTTGTGGCTGATGATGGCTCATTGGTTGATGCCAGCACAATAGGAAGAAACATCAGTGACACAAAGTTTGTTGACAACACCGCAGTAGCCGGCGTGAATTACGCTTATGAGGTGAAGGCAGTAGATTTGTCGGGCAACCGAAGTTTGGCAAGCCAGAAGATGTATGCGAAGCGTTTGGAGAAAGATGCTTTGCTCTGCCAGCTGCAGTTTGACGGTTCTTTGAGTGACAATACTGCCAACAGCAACGGCGCATCACTCTGGGGCAAGGAGTCGTATTCGACAGTTGACTTGCTAAAGAAATCAGGAGAGGGTAGTGTGCTCTTTGATGGCAACTCCTATATGATGCTTCCTTATGCTGTGGCAGATAATGACGCGATGACAATAGCGTTCTGGGTGAGATGGACATCTTCATCCACAAAGAACTGGCAGCGCATCTTTGACTTCGGCAGCGGCACAGATCAGTATATGTTCCTCACACCATCTAATGGCTCGGAGATGCGCTTCGTGATGAAGAATGGCGGCGAGGAGGAGATTCTCACAAACGGCAAGAAGCTGGCAAATGTGTCAACATGGAAGCATGTGGCTATAACCATCAATCCTGTTGCAGACGGAAAGGTGACAGCTGCGCTGTATGTGGATGGCGAGAAGGTTGATGAGTCTGATTCGTTCACCATTAAGCCTTCTGACATCAAACCTTCGCTCTGCTATCTTGGTCGCTCAATGTATGCTGGCGATCCTTTGTTTAATGGTCGTCTTGACGATTTCCGCATCTACAACTATGCTCTTTCTGCCGAAGAGGTAGCTGCTGTGATGACAGATACAAATGCCGTTTCAAAGGATGTGGATGATGTTTATGAGGAAGAAGGCACAGGAATAGAAAAGTTGGAGGTTGGTGGAGAAAGAATGGGTGTTAGCGGGGATGCTTATGATCTCAGCGGCCGTCGTATAGCTTCCAAGACTAAAGGCGTGATTATTACAAACGGAAAGAAAATATATAATAGATAATGCTAAAAGGCGAACATTTTTCTTGAACACATAATATAATAACATAAAAAGGCGTAACTTTGCATCATAATTGCAAGTTACGCCTTTTTATGTATTCAATATTCAAGAAAATAAGTGATGTACTATCTGGCAAGGCAAGTGTTTTTATTATCCTCACCGCGATAGTAACTTTTTTAGCGCAGACATACGTGCCTTTTGGCAGCGTCCCTGATGGAGTGTCGCCGGAGGAGATGCCTGCCACTCTTCAGCTGTTTGGGTGGGTGAAAGGCGATACGCAAACCATCATACTTGGTGTGATAATGCTCACTATGGGGTTGACACTCACCCCCGATGACTTCAAGTTTTTGGCAAAGCGTCCAGGCGACATCCTTATTGGGGCTTTGGCGCAATTCACTATTATGCCTCTTGTTGCCTTCTCGCTCTCTTGGCTGTTCGGCCAGATTCCTGCTTTTCAGCAGTACAGCACGGCTATGGCGATAGGCATTATCCTTGTAGGCTGCTGCCCTGGTGGAGTGTCCAGCAATATCATGTCATTTCTGTGTAAGGGTGATGTCGCATATTCTGTTGGTATGACTTGTGCCAGCACTCTCTTGGCTCCAGCACTCACTCCGCTGTTAGTTCTTTGGCTTGCAGGTGCGCAGGTGGATGTTGACGCTGTTGGTATGTTCAAGCAGATTCTCATCGTCACTATCATACCTATTGCTATTGGCTTCGCCCTTAATATCTGGCTTGGTCATAAAGAAATTTTCAAGAAGATACAGAGCTGTATGCCTGGACTTTCTGTGACTTGTCTTGCTTGTATCGTGGGAGGAGTTGTGACTACGGTTCACGATCCGCTTGTCGAGAATGGATTGATTCTTTTCTTGCTGACATTCGGCATGGTCTTTTGTCATAACACCATCGGGTATGTTCTGGGATATTCCGTTGCCCGCCTCTTCAAATTCTCGACGGCAAAGAAGCGCACCTTGTCTATCGAGGTGGGCATGCAGAATGCTGGGCTGGGCACAAACCTTGCAATGACATTCTTCGTTGCTACTAATCCAATGGCAGTTGTTCCATGCGCCATCAGCTGCGCCTGGCATTCGATAAGCGGAACAATACTGGCAAATATTTTTGCAGCGAAGAAAGAAGACAAGGCGATTCAAAATATAGTTGAATAATAATCGTAATTAGATACAATGGTTCTGAATTATATCTGGATAGCATTTTTCATCCTTGCAGCAATATGTGCTATCGTGCAATGTTGTATGGGCAACAGTGGTGTTTTCGCTGACATGATGAACAGCACGTTCGACAACTCCAAGACGGCGTTTGAGATAAGCCTCGGCCTTACGGGTGTGCTTTCGCTGTGGATGGGGATAATGAAGATTGGTGAGAGAGGCGGTGCGGTGAATGTGCTGTCAAAGGCTCTGAGTCCGCTTTTCACGCGTCTCTTTCCTGATATCCCCAAGGGTCATCCAGCTTCTGGACATATATTTATGAATATAGCAGCAAACATGCTGGGGCTTGACAATGCTGCTACACCTCTTGGATTGAAAGCTATGGAATCCATGCAGGAGATAAATCAGAAGAAGGACACGGCAAGCAATCCTATGATAATGTTCCTTGTGCTTAACACCTCAGGGCTCACAATCATACCTGTGAGCATCATGGTGTACAGAGCCCAGCTTGGTGCGGCTCAGCCTACTGACATTTTTGTGCCTATCCTCCTCGCCACATTCGTGGCAACACTTACGGGAATCATCATTGTGAGCAT
This sequence comes from Bacteroidaceae bacterium, assembly GCA_024401215.1. Classification (GTDB taxonomy): domain Bacteria; phylum Bacteroidota; class Bacteroidia; order Bacteroidales; family Bacteroidaceae; genus Minthosoma. The sequence continues at coordinate 19,283 of JAKSLL010000007.1, read as the reverse complement.
ATTCCAGAAGATAAACCTCTTTCAGCCTGTGCTGCTTCTCACTCTTGGTGGCATGTGCGCCCTTGTGGCTGGCGTCATCTGGGGATTCAGCCAGATGGACAAGGAGATGATGGACAAGGTTAGCACTATCACAGCCAATGTCATCCTTTTCAGCATCATATTGGCGTTCATCATTGCCGGTCTCGTGAAGAAGGTTAATGTATATGAGGCGTTTATTGAGGGCGCAAAAGATGGATTCACCACAGCGGTGAGGGTGATACCTTACCTGGTGGCAATACTTGTGGCTATCGGAGTGTTTAGAGCAAGCGGAGGAATGGATGTGCTTATGAATGGCGTGAACTGGTGTGTCGAGCTCTGCGGCGGCAATACAGACTTTGTGGCTGCCATACCTACTGCGTTGATGAAGCCGCTTTCGGGCAGTGGAGCGCGAGGCATGATGGTGGACACAATGACCACATACGGAGCAGACTCATTTGCAGGAAGATTGTCATGCATCTTCCAGGGAAGCACCGACACTACATTCTACATCCTTGCTGTTTATTTCGGTAGTGTAGGGATAAAGAACACTCGCCATGCTGTCACTTGCGGACTTCTTGCTGATGTGGCTGGCATACTCGCTGCAATAGCAATAGCGTATATGTTCTTTGGGTAGTGCCAGCTGAAGTTTTCATCCGTAAACGACCTTTTACAGAAAGGCTCCGCTGAATCTAAGTCGAGTAAAATTTTGTATGAAATATCAATAAAACATGATTATGAATAGAAAATTATTTTTCTCTTATGCCGTAGCAGCTTTGCTATGCGCTTGTAGTGCTAATGCTTCTAAGGCTGATGCCTCTTCTGATATGGAAGATGAGGCAGCAGCAGAAAGTGCTTCTCTTGTTGAGGAGTCTGATGACAGCAAGGAATTTGAAAGTGTTGACCTTGGGTGCTTTGAGTTGAAGGGGCACGTCAAGAAGTTGGTGGTGATAGAAAATGACTTCAAGATAACTTACTCCTTCAGCAAGGAGGGAGAGTTGAAGTCGGTGACTAATGACTCTAAGGATGTTTACACCTTAAGCCGTGGCGATGATGGAGAGCTTGTCGTAAGTTCTGACGATGCAGTAACGATAGACACTTATGCTGTCGATGATGCCAAGTTGGAAGAGAATGTGATTCAGCTTTCCATGAAATGGGGTTCTGATGGTGGACTGAGTTATCAGACGGTATATGAATATGATGACAAAGGGAATGTTGTTAAAGAGACAACTACCGTTGAGGATGAAGAGGGCGAGAGCGATGTTTATGAATGTGTTGTGAAGACACTCTCAACAGATTCACATGGCAACTGGACTTCTCGCAAGTTGGTCGGAAAAGACTCTGAATACGTTGTGAAACGTACTATTGAGTATTATTAGTTTTTAAGTTTTAAGTTTGTGGGTTTGTGAGTCAGAAACTTACAAACCCACAAACTTAAAAACTCAACTCTCCATTTGCATGCAGCAGATTAATCTGAGTTGCAACTGAGCGTATAAGCTTCTCCATGATGATAGGCTTATTGATATAGTCGTTTGCACCGAGTTCGAATGCTCGTGTGATGTCCTGCTCAGAATTGAGGGCGGAGAGTACGATGATTGGAATATTTTTTGTGCAGGCATCAGCACGGAGTCGTCTGATGATTTCGAAACCATCGATGTTTGGCATCATAAGGTCGAGAAGGATGAGAGTCGGCTTCTTCTCTTTTATGGCATCAAGTGCCTGCTGACCTCCACTTGCGCTTCTTACTTGAAATGTGTTCTGCGATAGCATTTTCTTTATTAAAAGCACATTAAGCGGCACGTCGTCAACAACGAGCACATTCAGACTCTCAACATCTATACCTTCAGTGATGTATTTGTTCATACCTCTTAGTTTATATTCAGTTTCAAATGTTAGTTTTCCTTTTATGAAAAATATGTGGCGCAAGGCGCGACTGTAGTTTGTGTTTGTTAGATTATCCGTACAAATTTAAGACTATTATTTTAGATTGGCAATAATATATACCCTTTTTGTCCTGTTTGGTTGGTTATATGACATTGTCAAGCTGTTGCTACATCCGATTTTGAATAGTCTTAGTCTAAGTATCCCGCTTTTTTAAGTTCACCATAAGCGATGTCGCATTCATCCCACCATTCTTGACCGAAGCGTCGGATGAGAGGCTCTTTGAGAAACTTGTAAACAGGGATTTGCAATTTCTTGCCAAGCTGACGTGCTGGTTCGCAGATGTCCCATTTGTGAACATTCAATGCAGGCAAACCTCCTATAGTTGAGACTCTTACAGGATATAATGCGCATGATATGGGTTTCTGCCAATGGAATTTGCCGTTTCGGTATGCGCTGTCGATAGCACACAGAGCGCATCGAGGACCTCGTGTCTTGCCTCCGTCGAGCGATATGTTGTCGTATTTCACAAATACACAGTCTTTACCATTCACTATGGATGTTACAAGGTCTCCGTCGCGGTCAGGATATACAACCCCTTCGGCATCTATTTGCTGCTGCGCTTCTTTCGACAGTTCGTCCCAGACGACGTCGAGGGAGTCTTCGAGGAGTCCAACCTCTTCAATTTCAACTGGTGCGCCAGCATCTCCCTCCACACAGCAGATGCCGTGGCATTTTGAGAGGTCGCAGCAAAACATTACCTTGAAAAGGTCAAGAGATACTAAAGTATTAAGTATTTCGAGCATAGAAGTGAAATTTGTTTTGATTTCCTAACTTGGATTATTGACTAAGAGAGACGGCGGAAGATGCTCATTCTTTCTGATTTCTTTTTTTGCTTTGTGTGACCAGCCACACACCAGTGAACACAAGGATGATTGCAGCACCTTGCCAAATGCCGAAAACACCAAGTCCGATACATACGCTGACGATGCATGACACGATGGGCTGCACATAATTATACATTGCGACAACTGTAGGACGAAACACTTTTTGTGCAAGCGTACATAGTATGTATGCTATAAAGGTGCCCCCAAACACCACGAATGATGCTTCGAGATATGTCTTAAGTTCAATGTCTTGCCATGGCAGATTTATGAGGCTTGGCGCAGCAAAAGGGAGAATGACGATTGTTGCAAAGAGCATCATCCATTTCATGCAGTCAACGACAGCATATTTCTGTATGACAGTCTTGAATGCCGTAAGGTAGATGGCGTAACTGCATTGGGCGCATATACAGAGGATGTCGCCAAGCAGAACTCCGCTGCCATAAGAGGCTTGCGATGATCCAAGAATGAGTATTCCTGCTCCTGAGGCTCCAAGCAGCACACCTAATGTTTTTTTCCATGTTATCGGCTCCTTGATGAATATGGCAGCAAGCACCATTGTCACTATAGGCATTGTAGTAGTCATGATGCTTGCGTTGAGTGGTGATGTTATGCTCAAACCTATGGTGTAGTTGCATTGGTTGAGCACAATGGCAAACATCGCTGCAAAAAACAATTTGACAAGATCTTTCTTTTCAACAGGCTTGCTGGCTTTCTTTCTTGTGAACAGAGATGTTAGCCAAAAACATAATGCACCTCCGCTTACTCTGAGAGCCACCATTTCGAGACCGGAAAATCCGTGAGTCATAGCATCTTTGCCTAAAGGAGCCATAAGTCCCCACATCATGCATGCTCCAGCCATAAAAAGATGACCTATGACTGTTGCTTTGTTGAATTTGCTCATTAACCTGAAAAATCTTAGTTACTGTTTTTTACGATGCAAATTTACTCCATTTATTTAATATAATCCTTGTTCGGGATGTTTTACGCTGTGTGCGCACACAATATGTTGATTTAAATCATTAAAAATACATATTTGATAAAAAATATTGCTTGTACTATTGACACTTATTTGAAAAAACCTAACTTTGCATCGTGTTTTTCATAGTATTAGATTTAAGGTTAACAAAGGTTGGGTAACGGCGGTTACCCTTTTTTATTTTAAATACCTAAAGACCGAGTTTTGAAGGCTTATTCCGTTCCTATCCCAGTTGCTTTTCGGTAGGTCTTATTCTCGAAATTTTAAGAATAGATAGACAATAGAATAGATGACTCACACATATATGCAGGTTGTCTGTAGGGCGTAGAAGTGTCATAAGTTTTAGTTTGCGCAAATTGTACCAGGACAATTCTCACGCTACTGTCTTCAAATCATGTTAAGGTTTGCGAGCTCGCTCTCAAAAGTGATACAGGCGGCAGGTAAGCAAATTACATAGTTAAGTCAAAAGTCAAATGTTAATTTTCAAATTTTCAGCATTCTGCTTCTTTTTATGTTTTTGACATTTTGATAATACAAATTTTGCCTAATTGATTTTTATACACCCTCAAGCAAGTTTTTTGTCGTCTCGACTATTTATACACCCTCAAGTAGGTGGTTGAAATTAGTTTGTGATTTATGTAATCAATATATGTGTATCATTTTGGCGTAATGCGTTAAAATGATATTAAAATAGCGTTAATAATATAAAAGTGATAGAAAAATAAAGAAAATGCTAACAAAATAATGCAAAATGTTTTGTATGTAATAAAAAAGTGTTACCTTTGCAGTCGCAATCACAAACGAAAAGAAATAATCAAAATAAAACAACAGAAAAAGCTATGTGTGGAATTGTAGGAATATTCGGGATTAAGCAACAGACTCCCGAACTAAGAAAGAAAGCGTTAAAGATGTCACAGAAGATTCGTCATCGCGGACCAGACTGGTCGGGCATCTATGTGGGTAAGACAGCTATTCTTGCTCATGAGAGACTTTCTATTGTTGACCCTGAATCAGGTGGACAGCCATTGTTTACTCCTGACAGAAATCAGATTCTTGCAGTCAATGGCGAGATTTACAATCATAGAGAGATTCGCCGTCGCTTGTCAACATCATACGAATTCCAGACTGGCTCTGACTGTGAGGTGATTCTCGCTTTATATAAGGAGAATGTGGTTAACGCTTCCGACAAGCCTGCTGCTATCAAGGAACTTTTTGAGACTATAAGCGGTATTTTTGCTTTCGCTCTTTATGATGAGGAGCGTGATGAGTATCTCATTGGACGTGACCCTATTGGCGTCATCCCATTGTATATTGGTAGAGATAAGGATGGCAAGGTGTATGTTGGCTCCGAACTTAAAGCCCTTGAGGGATTCTGTGACGAGTACGAGCCATTCCTCCCAGGATATTACTACTGGAGCAAGACAGGAGAGATGGTGAAGTGGTATGACCGTGAGTGGATGAGAAAGATGCCAGCAGAGTGTGGCGGTCAGATAGGCAAGGTTGCATCAATGTCATATAAGGAGAGTGTGGAGGCTGTGCATGACGCACTTGAGGAGACAGTAAAGCGCCAGCTTATGTCGGATGTGCCTTATGGTGTGCTTCTCTCAGGCGGTCTTGACTCTTCTGTGACAAGTGCCGTGGCAAAGAAGTTCGCTTCTCACCGTATTGAGACAGACAGCACAGAGAAGGCATGGTGGCCACGTCTTCACTCTTTTGCTGTAGGTTTGAAGGGTGCGCCAGACTTGGCGAAAGCCAAAATTGTTGCTGATCATATAGGCACTGTGCATCATGAGATAAACTACACCGTGCAGGAAGGTATTGACGCTATTCGCGATGTTATATACTTTATTGAGACATACGATGTAACAACAGTACGTGCCAGCACACCAATGTATCTTCTTGCTCGAGTTATAAAGAGCATGGGAATCAAGATGGTGCTCTCTGGTGAAGGTGCTGATGAGGTGTTTGGAGGTTATCTGTATTTCCACAAGGCTCCAGATGCTAAGGAGTTTCACGAAGAGACAGTGCGTAAGCTTGGCAAGCTCTATCAGTATGACTGCCTCCGTGCCAATAAGTCGCTCAGCGCATGGGGCGTAGAGGGACGTGTGCCATTCCTTGACAAGGAGTTCCTTGACATAGCAATGAGTCTCAACCCAGAGTACAAGATGTGTCCAGGCAAGGAGATAGAGAAGAAGGTTGTGCGTGAGGCTTTTGCCGACATGCTTCCAGAGAGTGTGGCTTGGCGCCAGAAAGAGCAGTTCTCTGATGGCGTTGGTTACAACTGGATTGACTCCCTCAAGGCAATGACAGAAGAGCTTGTCACAGATGAGCAGATGGCTCATGCTGCTGAGAGATTCCCAATCAATACGCCAATGAATAAGGAGGAGTATTATTACCGTTCAATCTTTGAGGAGCATTTCCCAAGCGACAGCGCAGCAAAGAGTGTGCCTCATGAGGCTTCGGTGGCTTGTTCTACTGCAAAGGCTCTTGAATGGGATGAAGCATGGAAAAATATGAATGAACCTTCTGGACGCGCTGTTGCAGGTGTTCACGAACAGGCATATTAATTCGTTTTCTTGATTTGCTTGTACGCTGAGGCTGAAAACAATAAAGAGTTAGCGGGCGATACTGCTGCAATTGAGGTGTATTCCTCATTAGCAGAGTATCGTCCGCTAACTCCTTTGTCAATAAAGTAAGGTGGAAATTATGCAAACAATCTTCATGTCAGCATTCGCAATCATGTCAGGAAGAGGCTGCTTATAAGAGTGTTGCAGATTATTCCATCTTGGTCAGATAGTCAATGACTTTCTCGTTTACGATGCGGAGGCTCTCGCAAGCTGCTTTCAGATTCTTTGAGAATTCCTCGAAAGTTTCTGCGCCGCTGTCGCATAAGTCGGTAACAGATTTTACATATACAATAGGGACATTGAAGAGTGAGCAGACGAATCCAACGGCAGCTCCTTCCATATCCTTCAGTTCGCCTCCATTGCTCTTTATTATTTCGAGGTCGCATGGCTGCATATCGAGTGATGAGCCTGTCGTCACCTTGCCAGTTTTCAATCCGAGAACTTCAGCCATTTTCGCTGAACCCTCCCATACGCTGTAATTGCCGATGCTTTGTGTGCCCCATGCGTCATCGCCAGGCACTCTGCGGTCATGGAACATAGCTTTGTTGCCGATAAATACCTGCGCAATCTCTGCTCCATTGCAGTCGAATGCCCCGCAAGTGCCTGAGTTTATTACAATGTCGGGGTTCAGTCGCTGTATTGCGCTTAGTGTGGCAACACTTGCTGCTTCACATCCTACGAGATCGCTGCCATTCTGCCTTCCGTTCAATACAACATTTAGTGTCTTTCCGTTTACTTCTGCCTCATAAAGCATGCATGGAAGAGGATGGAAAAAATCCTTAACCTCTTTCATTCCGTAATGTTCGATAAATGGCTGGGCTTCTGCCACCATGGCCACTACATAACAAATTCTATTCATTGTTTTTATTCTTATTGCTATACAAATGTAATACTTATTTTTTGAGTTTTCGTGACTTACTGTTGAAAAGTTGTGAGAAAATAATCGTTTTTCGTTTCTTTATCGTATCTTTGTGACCTAAAATTTACTATCTATACTAAAATTTGTTTTTTTCAATGAGATATTATTTTACGATAATATTAGTTTGTTTGTTAGGATTATTGCCTGTTAGCGCTCAGAATGTCATGTTTTATGGTTCGAAACAGGGGCTTTCAAACTCACTGATAAAGAGTATTCATGAGGATAGTCGCCATAATATATGGATTACTACACGAAATGGCTTGAACCGTTATGATGGTATTAAGATGAATGTGTATCGTCATATTGAGGGAGATTCTACATCGCTCAATAATGACGAGACGACTTTTGTGTTTCAGTACGACAAAGACAGAATCATAGTCGGCACAGGAATCGGTCTTCAGGTGTTTAATTTTGCTACCGACAAATTTCAGGAGCTGCCTATAATAGGACTCAGCGGCAGACGCTTGCAGACAAAAATTATTAGCATCAACCGTGTGTATGCAGACCGAATAATATGCTGCGTAGCTAACTTCGGCTCGTGTGAGATTGTCGAGCGTGAAGACGGGTGTCTGGAGGCGAAAATCATTACGGAGTTCAACACCGACAAGAATGGTGTCAACCCTATTTCACTCCTCTATGACAAGGACAGGCTCTGGATAGTAAATAGTGCCCGAGACGTGTTCCTTAAAGTTAAGAATGGGGAAGCCAAACGTGTAGAAGGAGTGCGGGGAGTGTTGAGGCTCCAGAAGAGTGCATCTGGAGAGATTTATGCAGCGACGCTTTCTGACGGAATATTCAAATATAATGTTACAACAGCCAGATTCGAGATGGTGGCTTCGGCTGTCCAGATTGGTGGCGTGGTATGCAGTTTCAGTGCTTGGCGAGATGGCTTGTATTTTGTTTGTACAGACGGAGGCGGTCTCCGCATTTTCGATGAGAAGACAAAAACTATCTCACTCAGCACCATGAAGATGAACGATTTCAATCTTGCCACAGCAAATGTCAAAGATGCCATTTGTGATGCCTTTGGCAATGTGTGGGTAGGTATATACTGGAAGGGTGTTATGGTGAAGCCTGCCAACCAATCTGCCTTTGAATATATAGGAAGCAACTCCATCACTCGCAATACTATTGGCTCAAATTCTGTCTTGGCTGTCGTAGGGGCGGGCAATGGCACGTTGTGGGTGGCTACCGACAATGACGGCTTATATAATGTTTCAGCTGACGGCACATCTTCAGAGCATTGGAACAAAAGCACAAATCCTGGTATGCCAAATGTGTTTACGTCTATCTGTCCTGTCACAGACACACAGCTTCTGCTGGGCACCTTCTTTGACGGATTGTGGCAGATGAAAGATGGTTCTTTCCGTATGCTGACAGATGAGATAAAGCAGATTTTCGAGATTCGGCCAGCAGGTGACGGTGCTTACTGGATTGCTACTGTAGGCAATGGATTCTATTATTATAATCTCTCTACCAACACTTTCACCCAATATACCGCTACATGGAATCAGGATGGTGAAGGGTCGAAGATTATTGGCAACCCTTACCTATATACAATACTTCCTGTTGGCGACCGACTGTATTTGGGCGGTGTGAGCGGTTTGCGTATATGCAAAGTTGAGAATGGGGGTGTGATACGTGAAGAGAGCATGAAACTGCTTAACGATGTCAATGTGCGCCATCTGGTTCTTGCTCCTGACGGCAAAACGGTATGGGCTGCAACAGAGATAGGTCTGGTGAGCATTGACACAAAGTCGTTCAAGACCAAGCGTTATACTGTGTCAGACGGTCTTTCCATAAACAGCACAGTATCGCTATGCTTTGTAGGCGACAACCTATGGGTAGGAACGGATAAAGGACTTTCTTGCATGAATGTCAAAACAGAGAAGTTCAGCAATTTCTTTGTTGAGGACGGACTTCAAGATAATGAATTCTGTCGAGGTTCTGTCTTTGTTCGCAACGGCAGGGTGTATATTGGCGGAATTAGTGGATTGACATATTTTGATGACAAGAATATCGCACAGAGAAGCAAGGAGGAGCATCGTCTGTCTTTGCGTCTTGTGGATCTTATGATGGGAAACAAGACAATCCATGTTGGCGACAAATCTGGCAGTTATGACATCCTTCACGGAGTGCTTGATGATGTGCCTGAGATAGAACTTGGCTACTCCGACAATCGCTTCTCTCTCGTGTTAGGTGTGGACGGACTTGTAAATCAGCATGTCACCTATCAGTATAGCATTAATGGCAGTGGATGGGTAGAGCAAGGCGGAAGCACAAGTCATCTTGTGTTTGACAACCTCGAACCAGGTGAATATCAGGTAAAGGTTCGCGCTTTGGCTTTCGGTGGCGTGAGCGAAGAGCGCGAGATTACGATTGTCATCCATCCTGCATGGTATGCTACAGTATGGGCTAAAGTCATTTATATCATCATCTTCCTTCTCATCTGCTGGCTGGGCATACAATATGCTCGTCGTCAGATGAAGGCTCGCAGAGTGATTGAGCGTCGTCGTCATGAGCGTGACCTTGAGGAGGCTCGCATACAATTCGTGATGGATATAAACCACGACATACGTACGCCAATGACTCTTATCATGTCGCCTGTGCAGCAGCTGATAGGGCATGACAGTGATCCTGAGCGTCAGCGCAACTACAAGCTTATACTTCAGAATACAGAGCGCATTCTCTCTATCATTGACCGCTTGCGCGAAGTGAAGCACATGAGTCAGCCTACTAAGTACGTCAAGCCTGCTAATGTTGTTGAGGAGGAGGTTGCCGACACGTTTGTCGATAAGAAGACAACTGACTCCCCACATAGAAATGTTGTGCTTGTGGAGGATGATGATGCTGTGCGTCAGTATGTGCGCAGCGAACTTTCTGGCGAATTTGTGATACATGAATTTTCTAACGGACAAGAGGCTTGGGATTATGTGATAAGTCACACTAACAAGGCCGACCTCATTGTGTGCGATGTCATGATGCCTGTCATGGACGGAATGACGCTGTGCCAGAAAGTCAAGGCTAACTTCAACACAAACCACATACCTCTCATTCTTATTACTGCTCTTGGTAGCGATTCGGAGAGAATTGCCAGCATGACGAATGGAGCAGATGCCTATATCTCAAAGCCTTTCAATATGGATGTGCTCCGCTCAACAATGCTCAACCTCCTTCGCACTCGTCAGGTGCTTCAGGGCAAATACACATCTGACAGGCATCAAGAGGAGAGCATCGACAAGATAGAGATGGAGTCGCCAGACGAGCATCTTATGAATCGTGTGATGAAAGTGATAAACGAGAATCTCAGCAATTCAGAGGTGTCTGTTGAGGATATTGCTGACAAGGTTGGTATCAGCCGTGTGCATTTCTATAGAAAGATGAAAGAGTTGACAGGACAGGCTCCTCGTGAATTCATCAAATATGTGCGTCTCAAGGAGGCTGCACGCTTGCTCTCCGAGAAGCATCTCGATGTGACGACTGTCAGCTATACTGTAGGATTCAAGTCACAGACATCTTTCTCAACAAGTTTCAAGGCTCTCTACGGACTCACCCCTACCGAATGGATGAAGAAGAGCAGCGAAGAGCAGAAGCAGATGTCAGTAGATTGATTTCAATTGCAACATTACTTTTAGTGGTGAAGTAATTCTAAACACTTGAGAAATAAAAAGCTGGGCGGGGAAATATTCCCGTCCAGCTTTTTTGTGAATGTTCTATTTCAAGGCGTTAGATTGTCTTTGTCACCTGTTCTTCCAGTTCGTCAGTCCACGGCTCAGTTGATAGCATGCTAGCCACCTCGTTCAGTTCTAAGCACTGGGCTCTCGTTATCTTCTTTCGCTCCGTATGGTTAGGCTTCTTATCTTCAGACATTTTACAAAGCCTGTTGTTCAAACTTGTATCCGAGAGATTTCAATTCGATTGATGCTCCGAGGCGGAACAAGACAGAGACGCTTCGTGCAAAGACATAGTAAGCGCGAGGACTTTGTGGCTCGATATGTTCAGCTCGTATGTGGGAAAGCGTCTGTTCGGCGCAAGCGAGGACAACACTCTGCTTCTGCTTGCATTCATCACCCTTTAGCATGAGGATGTCACCGCTCACCACCTCGTCGAGGTAATCGAAACCACGCTTGTCGCGTATGTATTCATATAGGTTTGGCACATTTCCATAAATGCTCCAGTCGTCATCCCAGTAGTGAGCCACAGCCATGCCGAGATACATAGCCCATCCCAAAGCTACTGTTGGGTAGTTGGCAATCTCGCCTACAGCATCAGCAAGATATGACTGATATACTTTTGCCCATGTGTCGTTGATGTCGGGTGTCTCTAATAGCTGCCCTTCTTGATGCCCCATCGATGTGAGCATGCGCAGAAGATACTGCATCAGACCGTCTTCGTAATTGTCGAGATATTCTTTTGTTTCCATACTTATTAAGTAGATGTTCAAAATTATTTATATACTACACAAGTAGGCGTTTTCGATATTTGATACGTCCTCTTTGAGGCATCTTTCCATTTCATTTTCAGTCACAATGCCCGCATTGCTCATTCAAATGAAAACGAAAATCTGCGCTCAAATAGAACGCATCAAATATTTAAATAATTATGAACACCTACTTATCTTGGATTATTGAATTCTGTCAAGGCTGTTTTTGTATAAACTTCCATTATCTCCAGTCATTCAGCATGCATTGACGGCGATAAGGTAGTTTTTGGCATTTCCCGCTTTCATGATTTTTTTCCATTGCTTACGCCCTAATGTGTCCTCGGCGTAATCCCAGAAAGTGCGTAGTTTGTTTAATTGCTGTGATTCGCCAGGTATTATTGCTGAATAGTGTTCTTGCAGCTTGCTGTGCATTAGTTTCATCTTTCTTATAACTTCTGTATCATCTGCTGATTGGCTGTCGGCATATTCGCGAGCTAAAGAAGGGCGAGAGAGCAGTCCACGACCTATCATCACTCCATGCAGTCGCTCGCCGTAAGTGTCTTCAAGGCGGAGGATGTCATCAACACTGCGTATGTCGCCATTATAAATGACAGGGTGTGCAGACTCGCTGAGGACGGCATTGAATGAGTCTATGTCAATGTCTCCTTTGTATTGCTGTGTTGCTATGCGAGGGTGTACGGTGATGTGGGTGAGAGGTGCTTTGTTGAGAATTGGCAGGATGTCACGCCATTGGTTGTTGTCATCGAGCCCCAGACGCATCTTCACAGAGAAGGTGATGCCTTGGTATTTGCCAAGACTGTCGATGATGTCTTTCACCTTGTCTGGCAATGCCATTAAGCCTGCTCCTTTGCCATGTCGAGTCTGTAGTGGAAAAGGGCAGCCCATATTGATGTCGATATGCTTGTAATTGAAATTTATAAGCTGTTCGATGAGTATGGCAGCCTCGCTTGCGTCTGCAGCAATGATCTGCGGCATGAGATTTACTCCTTCATTGAAGTCTGGTCGTATATCGCGCATGTCTTTGCTTCTTATGACGCCATGTTCAAGACGGATGAAGGGGGTGCAATATGTGTCTATGCCGCCGAAAATCTCTTTGTGCAAGCGACGGTACACATCCTCTGTGTATCCTTGTATGGGGGCGAAAAAAATCTTATATTTCATTAGATGTATATCTTTTTGTTTTGGCGTAAGAATATCTGATAAATCAGGGCAAGACTATAATAAGCAATGCAAAGATACTATTATTTTATTGTTTTTGTGTGTCAACTTGTCAATAAATGATATTAGTGCTGCGGCATAGAATATTTTTGTTGTGGCAGGAATGACATTTTGATGTTTTTTTCTAACTTTGCACAATAAATATAATGTTTCTCCAAAATCTAAGATAATATGAAGAAGATACTCTTTTCGCTCTCTCTCATGGGAGTGTCGCTGATGTCAATGGCTCAGCAAGCACTTTTTGATGTGAATAATGTTACTTCTCCTGAGGTGTCGGCTGATGGTAAAGTGACTTTCCGCCTGTATGCCCCAAAGGCTGTGACTGTAGATGTCGTTGGCGATTTCTTTCAGAAGCAGGGAGAGCAGGTCGATGGCAGAGCATCGTTGAGGGAAGGCAAGAACGGAATATGGGAATATACTACTGAGAGTTTGAATCCTGAACTCTATTCGTATAAGTTCCGTGTGAATGGTGCCGACTTCCTTGACCCGTCAAATGTGTATAGAAGTCGTGATATCGCTTCATTCACCAATATCTTCATTGTGTCGAAGGAAAAGGGCGACAAGGGTGACATCTATGGTGTGAACAAGGTGCCACACGGCAATGTCAGCAAGGTGTGGTATGACTCTCCGACGCTCAAGACAAGCAGAAGAATGACTGTTTACACACCTGCTGGATATGAAAAGGGAGGACGCTATCCTGTGCTGTACCTGCTGCATGGAGCAGGAGGTGATGAGGATGCATGGACAACACTCGGACGTGCCGCTCAGATTTTGGATAACCTTATCGCAGCGGGCAAGGCAAAACCTATGATTGTTGTTATGCCTAACGGAAATGCTAACTGCGATGCTGCTCCTGGCGAGTGGGATAAAGGTATGTACAAGCCATCGTTTATGGGGCATAACGCCTCAAAGCCTGTGGCATCAACAGAAGAGAGTTTTGTGGATATTGTTAGATATATGGATAAGAACTACCGCACAATAGCAAACAAGAAAGGACGTGCCATCTGCGGTCTTTCTATGGGAGGCGGCCACAGTTTCGGCATCTCAAAGATGTATCCAGATATGTTTAACTATGTAGGACTTTTCTCTGCTGCTATATCTTTGAACAAGAGAGGATTTGATGGCTTGAACGACCCAAATCAGAATATTGATCCTACAGTTGAGGCTCAGCTGAAAACAATGTTCGACAAGAAACCAGCCTTATACTGGATTGCTATAGGCAAGACAGATTTCCTCTATAAGCAGAATGAGGATTATAGGCATTATCTTGACAGCAAAGGCTATAAATATGAGTATGTGGAGACTGATGGCGGACATATATGGCGCAACTGGCGTGTGTATCTGACACAATTCTCACAGAAGATATTTAAATAAAAAATTATTCGTTAAAATATGAGGAAACTATATCCGTTACTTTTTCAGCCTAACCTGCACTCCATCGTATGGGGCGGACATAAGCTTCAGCCTTTTAAGGGGTTGGAGCCTACAGCCGAACCTATTGGGGAAAGCTGGGAGGTGAGTGCGGTGCCTTCTAGCCCATCAATCATCAGCAATGGTGAATGGGCTGGCAGGGATATCATTAGTGTGGTTGAGGAGATGCCGGCTCACATTTTAGGCGGCAAGGTGGCAAAGAAGTACGGAAAGAAGTTGCCTTTGCTTGTGAAGTTCATAGATGCTGAGAAGGACCTCAGCATTCAGGTTCATCCCGATGATGAGATGGCAAACAGGGTGCATGGGAAGTTTGGAAAGACTGAAATGTGGTATGTCATTGATGCTACCCCAGGCAGCTATCTCTACTCGGGCTTCAAGGATAGAATCACAAGAGAGGAATATAAGCGGAGAATAGCCGATGGCTCTATATGCGATGTTCTGGCTCGTCACGAAGTTAAGGCTGGCGATGTGTTTTACATTCCTGCTGGCAGAGTGCATGCCATCTGTGGAGGCATCCTTCTTGCCGAGGTGCAGCAATCATCGGATGTAACATATCGAATATTCGACTATAATCGTCCGGGCATGGATGGCAAGCCACGCGAATTGCATACCGAACTTGCAGCTGAGGCTTTGAACTATGATGTGCTTGACGACTACCGAACAGACTATTCTGGAGAGGGAAATAAGTCGAACAGGGTCATCGACTCACCTTTCTTCAATGTGAGAGTGACTGAACTGAGCGCAACTTTCCATCGTGACCTTATAAAGTACGACAGTTTTATTATAACGATGTGCATAAAGGGTGATTGCAAGATAAAAGTACGTTCTACTGGCGATGAGGTTGTGTTGAAGGAGGGATGCTCATGTCTTATCCCTGCTGCGATTGCTGACTATGATGTAACGCCATTGAATGGCTCTACCCGTCTGCTTGATGCCTTTATCAATAACAAGGATTTAAGTCCAATGCGCAAAATGGCTCGTTTCTTGCATCTGTCAAAGAAATAATGAGATGGCACTGATTGATGTGCCGGTATCTCATGGAGTTAACGTAAACGGTTCATCAGACTACGATTATTTTGCGGACGGACTGATACATGTTAGTTTTATAAACCGTTACATGCGCTTGATGTTACGAGCGTAACATGCCGTATGTTACACTTGTTACACACAGCGTGTTGCAAGTGTAACATAGGGTGTGTTGCACGCGTAACATACAGCGGTTGTCTGCTTCAAACAAATAGTGAAGTAAAGTCAGTTGAAAGTTATTGGTGTTCAGTATGAAAACGGCGACATCCTTGTGCCTTCCAAGCACAAGGATGTCGCCGTTTAAGTGTTTGTATTTCAGATGGCAAGTGGCTACTTGTGATTCCTTATATACATCATATAATCATCGTATGTGATGTAGCGGCCACCCATGCTTTTCAAATGTGGTGTTTCAAACTGGCAGTCGATGAATATTCCTCCTGACTTATCAAAGATTTTTGCGAATGTTATGAGCGCCATCTTTGAGGCGTTAGCAACAAGTGAGAACATGCTCTCGCCAAAGAAGAATTTGCCTATGTTGATGCCATAGAGGCCGCCAACAAGATTTTTGTTTTCATCCCACACTTCAACGCTGTGTGCAAAACCAAGTTCGTGTAGTTTTGTGTATGCTTCTATCATTTCGCCTCCGAGCCATGCCCCTCTTTGATCTATGCGGAGATTGCTGCAGTTGCGTATCACATTTTCAAAGTCATGATCTATCGTTACTGTGAACTTATTCTGCTTGATGAGCTGGCGCATTGAGTGAGATATGTGTATCTCTTTTGGGAAGATGACAAACCTCTGCATTGGACACCACCATTGTATGTATGGCTTACCATTATCGTCAAGGAGGTAAGGGTTGGCATCTTCTTTGCGAAAAGCATACCAAGGGAAGATTCCATTGGAATATGCCAGCAGAAGTCTGTTTGGCGACAGGTCGCCGCCAACAGCGAACAGTCCATCTTTTTCTCCTTCTCGTGGGTCGGGAAAACTTATTTGATCGTTAAGCAGATATATCATATTAGTGCGTATTTTATTGGTATTGATGGTTGTGTATTGGTAAGTAGGTGGTCAAAATTACTTTATATCGACAAAGCAAAGCTGGTTATCTTTTTCATCGACGATGGCTATTCCTCCTTTTTTGAGTCTGCCGAAAAGAATCTCTTTTGTTAGAGTTGGCGACAGCATCTGATTGATGAGGCGGTCCATCTCTCTTGCTCCGCTTTTCTTGCTGTAGCCGAGGGAGAGCAGAAGCTCGTGGGCGGCAGGTGTGAGTTGCAGTATGACATTCTTCTTACTTAGTTTGTCAGACAAGAGTCGCAGCTTTTTGTCAAGAATGAGTTTCGCCATTTCTCTGTCCATGTCATTGAAGACGACGGTGTTGGACAGTCGTGCGAGAAACTCTGGTTTGAAGGTTTTCTTCACCGTCTGCATCATAGCGTCTCCAGATGATACCTGATTGCCAAATCCTACTGATGCCTGATGGGCGAATTGCGCACCAGCATTGCTTGTCATGACAAGAATCACATGGCGGAAATCTGCCTTTTGACCTTTGTTGTCTGTGAGGCGCGCATAATCCATCACCTGCAAGAGGATATTATAAATGTCAGGGTGAGCCTTCTCTATCTCATCAAGCAGCAGCACGCAATGTGGCGTCTTTCTTATGGCATCGGTAAGCAGTCCGCCTTCTTCGTAGCCTACATACCCAGCAGGAGAACCTATGAGTTTTGCTATGGTATGTTTCTCTGCATATTCGCTCATGTCGAAACGTATGAGTTCGATGCCCAATTCCTTTGCCAAAACGCGGCAAACCTCGGTTTTGCCGACGCCAGTAGGACCGACGAAGAGCAATGATGCGACAGGTTTCTCATCATCCAGAAGACCAGCTTTCCCCATCTGCACAGCCTCGACAACATTGCTGACAGCCTTGTCTTGACCGAAAATCTGTGATGATATTCGGCTTTCGAGATTCTCAAGATTGTCATTGTCCTCGTCCTTGAGCAGATTTGGGTCTATTTTGCACACATTTGACAGTATGGTGTTGATGGTGTCGATAGTCACATCGTTTGAATCGCTGTTACTGCATATCTCTGTATATGCTCCTGCCTCGTCTATGAGGTCGATAGCCTTGTCTGGAAGGAATCGCTCATTGATATACTTTGCGCTCATCTCAACAGCATAGCGTATGATGCTGTCAGAGTAGCGCACATGATGGAAATCCTCGTATTTGCTTCTCAGTCCTTCGATAATCTTGACAGTCTCATCGATGCTTGGTTCGACAATATCTATTTGTTGGAATCGTCTGACAAGCCCTTTGCTTTTTTGGAAATACTTGTTGTATTCCTGATATGTGGTAGAGCCTATGAAGCGTATGGTTCCGCTTTCAAGATAAGGCTTAAGCATATTTGACGCATCGAGCGCACTCTCACCGATGGCACCAGAGCCAACAAGAGTGTGTATCTCATCTATATAGATGATTACATTGCCCTGTTCGGATGCTCCGTTCATGATGCTCTGAACGCGTTTCTCGAAATCACCGCGATATTGAGTGCCAGCTATCAAGTTGCCCATGTCAACTTGGTATATTGTCGCTCCTTTCAGTCGTTCTGGCACATTGCCGCTGTTTATCCTGTCTGCAAGGCCATAGATGATAGCAGTCTTGCCGACGCCAGGTTCACCCACGTGCAGAGGATTGTTTTTCTCCTTTCTGCAAAGCACTTGTATTGTTCTTTCTATCTCCTGCTCTCTGCCGATGAGAGGGTTGTGGGTGTCAACACTGTCGTTGATGCATGTGCATAGTTTCTTCCAGTCCTTTTTAGCATCGCCCGACGGTCTTGTGGTATTGATGAAATAATCTCCTTCTTCATCTTCTGTATAATAGTCATTTTCTTCGGCTCTGTCATCATCATTGGTGTTTGTGTCATCATTGCAAGGGAAGTACAATGGTGGCTTCTCACCATTGCAGATTGCTATGATGATTTGCAGAAGGTCATGTTTATTATATGTGGTATGTCTCATCAGGATATCTCTGGCATACGAATCATCCAGCTGTATTATGGCGTGCATGATGTGCGGTATGTCAAATTCTGTTTTAGATGCTGCTTCAGCCATGAAAACTGCTGTAGTGAGAATCTCCTTAGACTGTTCCGACAATTCTATCTGATATTCTTGGTCATAATCTTCAGGATAACTGTCAACGGTGGAAATCCCGAATTCGATGTCTTTCTTCATCTCATCCCAGTCAATCTGGAAACATTCAATGAGTGCTTTGCCTTCGGGCTGTAGCATTATTGCCATTAGGATATGCTCAGGAATGAGAAACTCATTTCTTCGCAAAGTAGCGATGTTATTTGCTAATTCGATAATGTTGTTTAAACGTTCTGATAGTTTCATACTATTGTTATTATGCTATTTATAAACTTTAAAATTGTGCATATTTGTTAGAAAGGAAGTTCATTGGGCTCAATTTCATAGGTGACCTTGAAGGGGTATCCTTCTTTCTCTGCCATGCTTGTAGCCTTTTTGCATTTGCTTGCAGCCATATCGAGCGTGTAGCGGCCAATAACTGCTGCATTCTCTTTATGTACTTTCAGCATCAGTTCGACAGCCTCGTACTCTGGCTTGAAAAATACTGTTTTGAGTATTTTGACGACAAATTCCATTGTCGTGAAATCGTCATTGTGCATTATGACAATATACATAGGTGGCTGTTCAAATCGATAATCCGTGCGCTCTTTTATGTTATGTTGCGTTTTTTCCATTTATTGTATCTATGCTGTTTTTATGTTTTGTATATGTTCTGCTTCAACTCATCGTTGAGTAATAATGCAAAGTTATGAAAAAATACTCAACAGACAAATAA
>JAKSLL010000069.1 GCA_024401215.1 Bacteroidaceae bacterium | reverse complement strand
GCGAGTGCTTGCTTCATTTCTTGTATTTTCTCAGCCACATGAGCAGGACACATCATGCGTGATAGATGTATTCGTACGCCTTCATCAGGCAAACGGTCAAAAATTTCTTTTGCATCACGACGTGTGTTGACAATACAAAGTACACGATCGTGCCTCATCAAAATATCTGCAATCTCATCATAGGTACGAGGAGTATTGTTGATGTCCAATTGAACTCTACGCAGACGGTCATGCAAGTTCCATCCTACAGGAATAATCTCTTCGATGTGACCAAGTCCATTCAATGTAACACTTGGATTTGTGCCTTGATGTTTCCCTTCTAACACAGGCTGACTGGCAGTTGTAAAGAGTACTGAAGTGCCAAACAGACGCTGATATGTGTCAAGCGAATCAACTATAGGTTGCAAAAAGTCTGTAGGCAATGTTTGCACTTCATCCAGGATAAGAACACTATTACTGATATTGTGCAACTTACGACATTTTGAGGAATGACTTGCCATCATGGACTCGAAGAGCTGCACATTGGTAGTGACAATGATAGGATAATCCCAGTTTTCTGTTGCCAGCTTTTGTTTTAAATTTTCATCATCTTCTTTATTGTCATCAACTATTACATTGCTATGATGCTCAAGAACATTCTCCCCTCCAAAGATACCACGTAGAACAGCTGCTGTCTGCACGATGATACTAGTGTAAGGGATTGCAATGATAATGCGCTTTTTCCCATAATGAACAGCGTGGTGCAAAGCCCATACGAGAGACGAAAGCGTCTTACCTCCACCTGTTGGCACAGTTAAACTATAGAATCCTGGTGCTTCTTTCGCCTTGTCCTTGCATACTTGTTGAACCTCAGTTCTTATTTTATTCACATCTGTCTTTGGTTCTCCAAAACCGGCAATAAAACCATTTAATTGGACAAGCAACTCTTCCAACGATTTTTTCCCTTCACGCAGTCTAAATTGTTCAGGTTGCATAAAACGCTCCGTATCGAGGAAGTCTGCATCAACAAGACATGAATACAAAATTCTTTCTATGTGATGAAAGTCCTTTGGTTGCAAGATGCCAGAGGTAAACCACGATGGAAGAGAAGGAGATGAAACTCTTATTCTTGTTACCTCTTCAGGAATACTTCTTTGTTCTTCAGTCTCAAGATCAACATAATCATACAGACCTCTATGATGTCCCATTATTGGATTTTCAATAAGTGGAGCTACCATTGATCCCAATTCTTTTGCCAACAATCCACCAACATAAGCATGAGATTTTCCATCGCGAGTCCATCTTTTGTGATTAGGAATGCCATTTACATCTTTTATGTATTCTTGAAACTCATTTTTCTCTTTCCCTTTATCATGCAACATTCCCATTACATAGCCGAAATCACCCATACCAAATTCGCTAGCAAATTGTTTTGCCAACTCAGCCACACCAAGGCAATGCTCTTCGTTGCTTTGATATTCAAATTCGACATTAGGATTCTTTCTTATATGTGATATGATGAATTGTGGTATCATTATATTTTATTAATAATAGTTTTTATAGTTATTTCCACAAAGTTAGTGTGTATTTGTATCAAATCGTGGCACAAACATCATTTTTTTCTTTTTTTCTAAGATTCACGATTTTATGCCATTTCACACTCCTTCACTCTGCACGCGATAGCCCAGGGCGATAATCATGTCGAGGTTGTAATGGTCGATTTCTCGCTTTACGTTTCTTGAACCTTCTTGGCGAACTAGAAAGAATTTCTTTCGGGTTGCTTCCTCTTCCAACTCTCCATCCTTATATATATTACCAATATGAAGGCTTATGTTTTGTGGAGTCGTTGCATAAATCTCTGCTAAATGCTCACGAGTCAACCATACATCCTCATCAGCAAAGCGCACGTTTACCGACACCTTGCCATTCTCATCCTTATAGAGTATTAGTGTATTTTCTTTGTCCTGCATATAAATGTCTTTTCAGTCTGTTAATTATTCTCTCTCAATTCTCCCATCTCCATCATTATCCTCTCTTCAAGCAGTTCATATCTGTCGGCTTTCTCCATGATGGGATATGAGCCCCAGCCTTCTTCAAGCCTGTTCTTGTTGATATAATCATCGTAGAGGTGGTTGTAGGTGTCGTCGGGGATGATGCCGAGGTCGTGGGCTCGATGCACCGTGGCTGCCACGCTGATGCCGTACATGTTGCGGATGCTGATGAGCTCTTTCATGCAGAGTTCGGTGCGAGGGGCTCCGAGTCGTCGCTCAAGACTTGACGGGCAGATGAGCAGGGCGTTGGCAAACCAGTGGCAGAGGCGTTCCACGGTCGGCAGTTTGAGAGATGTGCCGGGCATGTCACGGAGGAACTGCTCCTCAGACAGTGGCTGGATGGTGAGGAACAGGTGCGCCAGCTCATGGAGAGCTGTGAAGCGCTTGCGCTCGGTGGTGGTGCAGGAACGGATGTTGACAATGACCACTGGCTGAGTGCCGTTTATTATTGTGGATGTGCCGAGGAGTTCGGTGGAGTCGGCATCAATGTCAATGACCATGACACCCAGCTCCTGCAGCATCTCATAGACGGAGTGGATGGGATGTGTGCCAATGAGCATGTATTGGCGCAGTCGCTGTGCTGCGTCCTCAGCGTCGGCATAGGTGCGAACGACGATGTCTTGAAGGGGGTTGGTGATGCTGGCAGATGACGACACCATCTGCTCTTTAGCAAAGCATTCCTCAATCTTTGCAATGACTTCTGCCTCTATCTGCCTTGCCCTCTTGCTCGGCATGTCTTTCTCGTAGCGGAAGCACATGGGAGACAGGGATATGTCGGGCATGCAGAAGAATGAGACTGGCACATTGCAGGCGTCGGCTATGGCATGAAGGGTGCGTGGGGAGGCTTTCAGCAGTCCGCGTTCAATCTTCGAGATTGTCATCTTGCTGACCGCTGCTTCGCCCATGCGTGACACTAACTCGTCCATGGAGAGTCCTGCCTTGTGTCTTGCGATTTTCAGTTTCAAAGGTAAGATTTTTTTCATATTCCATGATTTGGTTACAAATATATGTATAAGACTTTTTGTAACCAAAAAATTTCATGACTTTTTTCAAAAAAACAGAGACTCCCCTCTAAAGTATAAACAAAAACGATGAGTTTTAGGTTTGAACACGGAAAGCACGAAAGACACGAAAGGTGAATGCGAGGCATTCTGAAAACTATACAGGGGATAATTAGAAAAACAAGGATCAGACCAAATTCAACCGAAATTAGAGCCCTTGGCTAGAGTGTTAAAAATAGGCATTTTACCCTAGACCATTTTTGAGAACTAACTCATTGATAAGCAGTATAGATATACTGATGATACGGAAAAAAGCACTGGCATGATGTTTTCATCGGGTGGGGACATCATGCCAGTGATAAGATGGGATAGACGCAAACGTCTCAATTGTGGAAAAGGGACACTCATTTTAGAAGAGTCTCCAATCTTAAAGAGATTAAGTCTTTATATGCGACTTTCTGACAATCCGTAATGAAAGAGTTATCAATGCATTGAAACCATGATGCCTTGTATTTTTGGAATCTGGCAAGCATACGTTCTGCTACTTTGGAATCCAGCCCACTATCTACCATTGCGTAAACAAAGTCAAAAGACATTAGTTTTTTCTTGAAACCTTGCAGTGGAAGCGCAAGTTCTTCTGTATCCTCTGGCATCACTATCGCTGTTGACACTTGGTCGTACGTTGGAGACAAACGATACTTGCCCCTTTCGTAGCTGATGAGTGAAAAATTCTTCATGTGCATGTCTGCATTACCTACAATCCATGAAAAAATCACCTGTTCCCAATAGTTCGTGACATCAAGGCTTGCGACACAAGAATGCTTGGCAACTAAAGTGGCAAGATATTCGTACGATCCTTGATATTTCTGTTCGGTCAACAATCCCGACACTTGACACATGTCTTCCATCGGCAACTTAGCCCCATGCTCTGTTCTATCAATCCTTCTTGTAATATAGTTCAATTCTCCGTCAGCAAAGCGCACAAGCGAATGTGGCACAGTGGCAATATGGGCAATCTCGGCTAAATGCATGGTCAAATCTTCCATCTCAGGCAGTGCTTCGAAGCGCTCTGTCTGAGGTTTCAATATGTATCTGCCTAAAACGCCAACAATAGTAAGGCGCTGCGGTTCGCCATTCTCATCATTTTCCAAATCAAGAGACAGTTTTGCTTGTACACCAGTTATAGTGGTACGTTTTTCTATCACCACACGAGCAAGTTCTGCGATTTCCTTTCTGGTATATGGCAGAACTGGCGGTGTCTTTGTTCCAAACATTTTCTTTGCACAAGAGGCGTGAAAATCAAGTTCATTAGCCTTTAAAGGCTTATAGCAGTACAAACATCGTTCCATCATCTCTCGTTTTGTTCAATCGGAAAAACAGACACATTCCCTATGCAATCTCGGCAGCAAGCAAGCAGAAGTCCCATACGGTCTCTTTTGTTAAGCTTCCAATTTCGCTCTGCCACATTTAGCAGCCATCCCTCAGGAATAAGTCCATCGAAAAAGGAGAACAGAGTCTTGCTTTCGAACGCCTCTTCTTGCAAAGGCAGTGTCAAACTTACAGGCAAGGAATACTCACTCTCTATATATCCCTTTTCATACACAAACGAGAATCCACTTGAATTTTCGCTTATAACACCTGCAAATTCATCATTTACAAAGACTTTACCTTGTCGCATACATTGAGTTCCTTATCAAATAGATTTAACACTTGATTCACCTTATCCAAACGGACAGTTGCTTTTCCTTGCTCGAGTTCACGGAGAAACCGAAGACCAACACCAGACTTGATGGCAAGGTCTTCTTGTGTAAGATTATACTCTTTGCGCAAAGCTTTAATCGTAACTGATATTCTATTTTGTTCCATACACATCTAATATACATATATAGTTCACAAGGTCTCAAATAGCCCCTTTCGGGTACAAAAATATGCCTTTCTTTTACTTTTTCCAAACAATTATACCCCAAAAGGTATAATTAGCTCCAAAAAAAACTAATTTACACCCTTTAAGGTATAGTTTGAACAAAAGATTGTAACCTTATCTTGGCCTGTACTTTAACAGCTCGATATTATTTGTAAACACGATTTATCATGAATTGCAAAGAAATTTCGGTCAGAAATTAAATTGATAACACTATGAAAGAAAGTGTGTTTCGTGTTCGATAAATCATTCATTGCAAGATAGTAATTCTTACTTTCTTCCCTATCAAAAACGAGACGGGCAAAAGATTAGATGCTTCTGCTCGTCACGGATATATTCTTCTGCCCGCAAAGGATAGATACTTCTGCTCGTCAAGTATCGGGTGGTTACGAGGCATCGTTTCGGGTGTGTGCGAGGGCAAGAAAAAAGACACCGCCACACAACTCTTCACGAGCTGTATGGCGGTGATTTCTAACATTTTATGGTTTACATAATTCTAAAAATCGTGCATCCTGTCAAGGAGTTTGCGAAACGATTGCTGCTTGTCTCACGACACTTTTGTTACTATGAGTAAAGATACGAATTATAGAAAGGAACTATTTATGAGTCGCCTTTTCCTTAATCCGGTGCAAAGGTACGGACTTTGACAGGAGTGCGCAATACCCAAATTATGTGATTATCATTACCAAAATGGGTATAGGGGGATTTATGTCTAAACAGTAATCGCACTATTAAAGTTTAGACAAAAACATAAATCCATGTGATGACAATTCAAAGAGCCAAGGCTAGAGAAGCTAGAAAGGCTAGAGATTCTAGAAAAGCTAGAAAAACTAGAAAAGCTAGAGAAACTAGAGAAGCTATAGAAGCTCTAATTTCGGTTGAATTTGGTCAAATCCTTGTTTTAAAAAGTTTAGACTTGTATAAGTCTGCGGTATATCTCCCTGTTTATACAAACTCTTCGCCGAGGTTCAGCTGTGCGTCGTTGACGAACTTGCGTATGTTCATCTTGTCACCTTTCTTGCAGATGAGAAGCACATTACCCTCCTCCACAACGACATAATTTTCAAGTCCTTGCACCACAGCCACATGTCCGTCAGGAAGCTTTATGATGCAGTCTTTGCAGTCGTAGAGCAGCGACTTGGAATCTATCACCACATTGTTGTCGTTCTGCTTTGGCAATGCCTCATGGATAGCCTCCCAGGTACCGAGGTCAGCCCATCCGAAGTGGCAGAGCATGACATCCACATTGTCTGACTTCTCAAGCACGCTCTGTTCGAGGCTCATATTTGGGCACTTGGTGAAGAGTTCACGGAGCGAGTCCTTCACGTCGCAGCCCGAGTTGTAGTTGTTGATGGCAGACTCCACAATGCTCTTAAACTCGTTTGTCGCCCCTTTGACGGCATTGAGGAAAGAGTCGGCGCTCCACATGAAGAGACCGGTATTCCAGAGGAACTCCCCACTCTCATAGAAGATGCGGGCAAACTCATTGGCAGGCTTTTCGGTGAAGCTCTGCACCTTGTAGATGTCAGCGCCAACATACACAGGATCAGCCATCTGTATGTATCCGTACGCCACCTCCGGACGACTCGGGCGCGCACCAAGGGTGAGCAGCACATCATGTTCGCCCACATAGTCGAGTCCTTTGAGTATGTCCTCCTCAAACGCCTCTATGCCTGTGATATTCTGGTCGGAAGGGCTCACCACAAGTCTGCCGTCAGGACAGCGGCGTTTCACCTCCATGGCAGCCCATGTGACAGGCGGCACGGTGTTGCGCCTCATCGGTTCCATGAGCATGTTGTCGAGCGGCAGTTCGGGCAGCTGTTCGGTGACGATGTCCTTATACAGTTCGTTGGTAACGACAAGGATATTCTCCGGCAGGATGAAACGTGCGAAACGCTCGTAAGTCATCTGCAAGAGAGTCTTGCCTGTGCCAAGCATGTCGATAAACTGTTTTGGTTTAGCTTCTCTGCTCATAGGCCAAAGGCGTGTGCCAAGGCCTCCTGTAAGTATGATACAATAATTATTATTCTTCATAACATCAATTAGAATTAAGGATTATTTCGATATAGCAATGTGGCTGACGGTACAATGTCTCACCACCCGATTTGTTTAGTTTATTATTGCTACATGCTGTTGTCAGCCCTGAGCCAACAACAGCATGCAGAATTATTATGAAATTGTTTTATTCAGCATACATATTTACTACTACATTGTCGAAAGCAAAGTATGCAGGAGTTTTGATGCCACCGTAAGCAGAAGCATCAGAACCAGTCATAGTGAACTTATAAGATACTGCAGGGGCAAAAGTATTAGTCTTACCGTTTACAGAACCGTTAAGCACAATTGTCTGCCAATCTTCGGCGAACTTGCCATCGCGAGCCATGTCAATTTCCTGCTTGCCAACTTCCTTGCCATCCTTATCGTAACCAGTGATTACAAGTACAAGATAGTCGCCCTTTGAAGTAAGAGCCTTAGCAGTAGTATCACCATACTTAGCAACACCAAGCTGGTAGGTTGTTGGAGAAACATCGATAGAATTGATAGCACGAGCACGCTTGTCAGAGAATGACATAGTAGCATCACAATAAACCACAGCGAAGTTCTTAGAATTATTTGACTTTGGAACAGCAAGCTGATAGTTATAACTATTGTGTCCCTTGATGTCGTCGTCAATATAATTAGAGATAGCGATACCGCCTTCTGCAAAACCCCATGCACCGCCCCATGCAGCAGTAAGTTTGCTTGAAAGCTTTGTGCTGATGTCTGCCCAGCTATAATCAACTATACCATCAGCATTTTTCCCATAGAGGAGGTCGCCCATATACTGCTTAGAGTCAACAAGTTCAGTCCACTTCTCACTTTCAAAATCGAGAGTGAGAAGAACCTCAGACACCTTGATTGTAAATACTTTTTCAGAAGAACCTGAACCATTCGTCACAACACACTTGATAGTACGTTCGCCTGCAAACTTTGCCACATATTCAAGAGTGCTCGTGCGACCAATTATCTCAGTACCTTCTGTCCAAGTATAGGTAGTATTATTGTCTGTATTACCAAATACTGGAGCAATAATCACCTTCTCGCCCTGCTTACATTCGAAAGCAGTGTCCTTAATCGAAATTGTTACTTCTGGATCATCATCATTGCTACAAGAAGTGAAAACTGCAGTGCCGCAAAGAAGTGCAGCAACCAAGAATAAATACTTTTTCATTTTTTTAAGTAAAATTATTTATATTGATAGTTTTTAACACGGAAGGAGCGGAAGACACGGAAAGGAATGCTGTGCATTCTTAAACTCTGGTAATTCTGTCATTTCTGTGTTTGATATTTAACGCTGATTTTTTTACAGTGGAATTAAAGAGGAGATATCGCTTCACTCGGAGTTAAAGAGACGTTTGTCATGTCGGGCATTTGTCACTTTAACCACCTTTTAACCTCTCTTTGACAACCCTTTAACTCCACAACAAGCGGAGCTTGCAAAGCTTGTATAAATTAACTATTGTTTTGCTGTCTTTTTCTGCTGCTGTGTGGCACCTGACTCGCCGTCAACAGCAGGTTTTTCTGACTTTGTCTCAGAGACGACTGTAACCTTCATGCCAATCTTGTTGAAGGCATTCACTATCTTCTTTGAGTCTGCCTTTTCGGAATCGAAGACCACCAGCACATGGTCGTTGTTAAGGCGTATCTTCTTCACTCCAGCCACACAACGGATGTTGCCTTTCACCTTGTCTGCCTCCTCTTTGGAGATTGCCTTGTGGGCTTTGACAATAAGATTCTTCATTCCTTCTGCATGCATTGCTGCGAAGGTCATGAGCAGCATTGCTGTCAATAAAAGTATTCTTTTCATATTCGTATTCATGTCTTATTTCATTTCATGTCTTTCAGCATTCTTCAGCGCAGGCATACATGCTGCCACCTGTCGCTTAAAGATGTTGACATTGCAAAAATAAGCATTTCTCACGAAACTATTGCAAAAAATATCAAATACTTTTCAAGAATATGCGGATAATTTTTGTTTGGTTGTGCATAATTCAGTCTCATTTTGTTGGATTTGCCATCAAACGAGATTATCTATCTCAGCGCACACTCTCCTTACATGATCTAAGCCATATAGCATGGATTCACTATCAAAACCCATCCAAGCAAAGAGTCGCTGAACGCGCTCATATTGACTTATGATATAAGATGTGCTTATTTGTGACGCACCAAGCGCAAAGCAAATAGGTTCATGATGCGCAATACGATTGCGAAGAGTATTCACCTTGTCCAGTTCATTAAAAATATAGGTGTGATTATACTGCATTGTTGGCGTAGATGTCGGTTTGTACGGAAAGACAGAAAGCAGACAACGACCAGTTGCAGCAAACTGTTCACGAGAAAACATGTGTTTCCATACTCCAAACTCCATTTCCGATAAAAGTCCAACATGTGAGTACGGCTTACCCATTTCTTGCAATCGTCTATAGCCACCACGCACAATATTGGATGTTCGTGCAAGTCTTGGCGTGTCAAAGATGCCGCCTGTCTGAAACGAATCTAACAGCCAGTCATTACCGAGCGTCAATCGCAACCGTTGGTCGATTGTATTGCGCAGAGTAACTTCAAAGCAACTCAATATGGTAAACATCTCTTGAGAAAGACGAAGATTATAGCGATACAGTGTCATTGCTTTTCTGGAATCATTGTTACACGCTGCCACGTATCTATTAAGCCTTTCGGATGATAATGCTTGTTCTAAATCATTAAATTTCATGTATTCTATTCACTTTCTTTGTAAAACATTTTGTGGTTTGCGATAAAATCACTAATTTTGTATCGTTGATTCCCCGTAACCTCTGACCACTGTCAAGTTACGGGGTCTAGTTTTTTATGGGTTTCGCATTGCATTGGTTATTCAATGCAATCCGGAAACACATGCAAATTTACCAAAAATTAGATTAAAAACAAGAATCAACCTGCATATAAATATGATTAACTGCAAAATTTCAAGCTGTACGATTTAAGTATAGACAAAAATAAATAAAAAC
Organism: Bacteroidaceae bacterium; assembly: GCA_024401215.1. Classification (GTDB taxonomy): domain Bacteria; phylum Bacteroidota; class Bacteroidia; order Bacteroidales; family Bacteroidaceae; genus Minthosoma. The sequence goes on along the minus strand of JAKSLL010000069.1, from coordinate 12,638 downwards.
CACCCTACATTTTATTATAAATAATGTGAGATTTGCACAAAAGAGACGTGTGAAACAGCGAAAAAGGCAGACTTATTTGGTCTTTTTATCACTTATTCGTAACTTTGCACCATTATGAGTGCATCAATAGAAATCAGGAACCTTTCTACAGGTTATAAAATAAAGGGAGGCAAGAAAATTATCGCCTCAAATCTTAACGCAGAATTACAGTATGGAGAAATGGTATGCCTGCTCGGCCCTAACGGCGCAGGCAAGTCTACACTCCTCCGCACACTCTCAGCTTTCCAGCAGCCTTTAGAGGGCTACATCGAGGTGGGCGGTCAGAGAATCAGCGACTACAGCAGCAAGGAGCTCGCCAAACTCATCAGCGTGGTGCTCACCGACAACTCAGGCATAAAAAATATGACTGCATGGGATGTCGTGGCGATGGGCAGAAGTCCGTACACCAACTACTGGGGCAAGCTCACCGATGCCGACAAGAAGATTATCAGGAAGTGCTTCGAATGGGTGGACATAGAAGACCTCGCACCACGCAAGATGCAGTCGCTCTCTGACGGCGAGAAGCAGAAGGTGATGATTGCAAAGGCTATAGCGCAGGAGACTCCTATCATCTTCCTCGACGAGCCAACGGCATACCTCGACTACCCAAGCAAGATTGCCATGATGATGCTCCTGCACCGTCTGGCAAAGACTCTGAAGAAGACCATCTTCCTCTCCACACACGACCTCGAGCATGCTCTGCAGATTGCCGACCAGGTGTGGCTCCTCGACCAGAAGCTCGGTCTGACGACTGGTCTGCCTGAGGACCTCAGCCTCGACGGCAGCATAGAGCGATATTTCTCACGAGAGGGCATCTCGTTCGAGAGAGAGAAGTGCGTGTTCGCCATTCACCACGAGACAGGACGCAACGTGCTGGTGGAGGGCGACCCTGAGTCGATAGAATACCGCCTCTGCTGCAAAGCCATGACTCGCAACGGCATGCGCCCTGTGAGAAGCCTTGAGGGAATACTCGGCTCGAAAGACGTGACGGTGAGAGTGCCTGGCGACGGCACTTTCCGCCTCATAGAGAGAGGACGCGAGTCTATCAAGGTGGAAAAGATAGAACACATACTCCACATGATTGTTCCTACAATCACAAAGTACCAGATTTCCGCCATCCGCGAGTCTGCCGACATGAATCAATATGAGTAAAAGCCTTTTCTCTACGCTTATAGCAGTCTTTTTCTGCATCGCAGCAAATGCTGTGCCGGCAAAATTTGCGCCATACAGCATCAGGCTTGTCGATGACTCGTATGTCACCGTCTCTCTTGTCGGCGACGAGCACTGCCACTACCTCTCCACCCTTGACGGCACACCCGTAAAGGAGGTGGAGCCTGATGTGTACCGACTTGCACCAGAACTGATAGACAGTCTGATGGCAAGACGTGCAGAGCGCACAAAACTGGCAAACAGGTCACGCATGAACAGAGCAAAGACAAGGGGACAGCGCAGGGAGTTAGGCGTATCAACCCCATATCTTGGGAAGAAAAAAGGCATAGTGATACTTGCTGAGTTTCCCGACTTGCATTTCAAGCTGGAAGACCCATTGAAGGAGTTCAACAAACTGTTTAACGAGAAGGGCTATTCGGAAAACGACCATATAGGATCGGTGCACGACTATTTCTACGAACAGTCATACGGGAAGTTCGACCTCACTTTCGATGTTGTCGGACCTATCACCAGCGACTACTCTTACAGGTATTACGGCAAGAACGACCACAGCGGCGATGACATAAACGTATGCGAACTTGTGACGGAAGCTTGCAACAAAGCACATGACATCTACGGCACAGACTTCTCACAGTACGACTGGGACGGCGACGGCGAAGTGGACCAGGTGTTCATCATCTACGCCAGCTACGGCGAGCATCAAGGAGGAGGCCCCGACCGAATCTGGGCTCATGAGTTCTCGCTGAAGGACGCCATGGAGAATTACAACATGGGACTCGGCCCCTTCACCCTCAACAACACGCTGATAAACACCTACGCCATAAGCAGCGAACTGTGCAACTCCTGGGGAACGAAGATTGACGGCATAGGCACTGCATGCCACGAGTTCTCACACTGCCTCGGACTGCCAGACATGTATGACGTGAACTACAACGGCGGCTTCGGCATGAACTCATGGGACATGCTCGACCGCGGCTCGCACAACGGACCGTCATGGGACGGCGAAAGACCTATGGGCTTCACTGCCTACGAGCGCAATTTCGCCGGCTGGCTCGACTACACCGTGCTTGACAAGCCATGCAGCGTCATCGACATGCCATGCCTGACAGACAGTCCTACAGCGTATGTCATCTACAACGACAACAACAGCAACGAGTTTTTCATACTCGAAAACCGCCAGCCAAAAGGATTCCTTGAGTATGTTGAGAGATACAACGGCATACACGGAATGCTTGTCTATCATGTTGACTACGACAAAGAGGCATGGGAAGAAAACTTTGTCAACACCGACAAGAACCACCAGCGAATGAGCATCATACCCGCAGGTAAGAAATTCGGCACATACAGCTATTCGTCAGGGACGTACAGCGTGAGCAAGGAGACATACGCCTCTCATCTGTTCCCTGGCAGCAACAACGTGACAGAACTCACCGACGACACACACGGCGCCTTCAACCTGCGCCTCTTCAACCCTAATGTTGACAATTCGTTCAACTTAAACAAAGCAATAACAAACATCAGAGAGCACGACGGACTGATATCCTTCGACTTCATGAAGAATGAGGAGACAGACATTGATGCAACAAGCAACGCAGACAGCAACACAGCAAATAAATACTTCTCCATCAACGGAACAATGATGAACGGCACCCCAACAAAGAAGGGCATCTACATCATGCGTACCAGCAAGGGAGAAACAAAGAAAATAATAAAATAAAACAAGTATCGCAAGCTCCCATCCACATGCGCACACTTATCATATCAATATCAATAACCATCCTCACCCTGCTCGCCCAAAGCATGAAGGCTCAGGATGCAGGTATGGAGCAGAACATCTTTCAGACGATGAAAGGCAATGACAAAGCTGCCGTCGTGGCTGTGCATCACGGCACCACCGACGCAGCAGAACAGCCAAAGCTCGACGCCCTGAACAGAGAGCTGCACGCGCTCTACCCTACTGCCGACTTCAAGGAGGCGTGGATGTCGCGCTCGGCAATCAAGGAGAGAAGCAGGAAGAACGCAAGCATCATGCCGACACTCGACGAACTGCTTGTGAAACTGCAGAAAGACGGCTACACACACATCCTCATACAGCCATCACACATGACCAACGACATCGAGATGCAGTATGCACGCATCCTGGCAGACAACGCCAGCAAGGTGTTCAAGCAGGTGAGACTCGGCATGCCGCTGCTGCACTCGGAAGACGACTACAGCAAGATGGCATCGCTCACCGCTGCCGCATACGGTGTGGAGAAGATGGCGAATGTGCTGCTATGCGGAGGCGACGAGGATATCGTCAATGCCGAATATGCTGTGCTGGAGAACAGGCTGCGCATGATGAATCTCAAAAACTGGTATGTCGTGTCAACTGCCGAACATCAGCCGGAGGACCTGCAGGCATTGCTGAAAAGCAACAAGCAGAAAAAGGTCAACATCATCCCCTTCACCTTCATCGCAGATGACGACATAAGCCTAAACGTAGCACGCGAATGGGCAAGCAAGCTCAACAAGGCGGGCTTCAAGGCAATAACTCCAGCATCGACAAATGCCGACTTCGACAAGCGTGTGATTGCGCTCTTCAAGAAGCACATCAAGGATGCTGAGAATGTGCATTATTACAATGCCAAAGAGATGATGATGCAACGACGATGAACTAAAAGAAAAAAGACACTAGAGGCGCTAGAAGCTCTAGAAAGACTAGAGGCTCTAGAAGCTCTAGATAATCTAGAGGCTCTAGAAGCTCTAGAAAACCTAGAAGCCCTAGTAAACCTAGAATCTCTATAATCCCCCCCGACCATGAAAAAAATCATTCTTATCACAGGCGGACAGCGTTCAGGCAAGAGCGAGCAGGCAGAACGCCTCGCACTCTCGCTCTCCAGCAACCCCATATATCTGGCAACAGCAAAAATCTGGGACGAAGAGTTCAGACAAAGGGTGAAGAAGCACCAAGAGCGCAGAGGCCCCGAATGGACGAACATCGAAGAGGAGAAGGAGCTGAGCAAGCATGATGTTGGCGGACGGGTGGTGCTCATAGACTGTCTGACGCTGTGGGCAACAAACTTCTTCTTCGACGAGTCGGTGGCTGAGCCATCGAAAGACGGCGAGGGCAAGTCGCAGGTGCAGAGGGCTCTCGATGCCGTGAAGAACGAGTTTGACAGGTTCACACAGCAAGACGCCACATTCATCTTCGTGACAAACGAGATAGGCATGGGCGGAGTGAGCGAGAATGAACTTCAACGAAAATTCACCGACCTGCAAGGATGGATGAACCAGTATGTCGCAGAAAAGGCTGACGAGGTCTTCCTCATGGTTTCAGGAATTAAAATAAAGATAAAATGATGATAATACCTACTGACAAAACATTTGCAGATAAGCTGCAAGAGAAAATCGACAATCTCAACAAACCCAAAGGCTCACTCGGACGACTTGAGAGCCTTGCCAAGCAGATTGGACTCATACAGCATACGCTGACGCCAAAGCTTGAGCACCCATGCCACATACTCTTCGGAGCTGACCACGGCATAGAGCGCGAGGGCGTGTCGTTCTCGCCAAGGGAGGTGACATGGCAGCAGATGATAAACTACGGACTCGGAGGCGGAGGCGTGAATATGTTCTGCCGACAGCACAACTTCAAGCTGAGAGTCGTTGACACCGGCGTGGATTACGACTTCGACGCTGAGAAGCACCCGCATATCATCGACAGGAAGATCGCCCACGGCACAAAGAACTTCCTCAACGAGGCGGCAATGAGCGAGGAGGAATATGAACAGGCGCTGAAGATTGGTGCCGAACAGGTGGACGAGTGCCACAAGGAGGGATGCAACATCATCAGCTTCGGTGAGATGGGCATAGCCAACACCTCGCCATCAAGTGTGTGGATGAGCCTCTTCCTCGACATCGACCTTGAGAGATGCGTAGGCGCAGGCTCCGGACTCAGCGCAAGAGGCATACAGCATAAGTATGAGGTGCTGAAAGAGGCTGTGACGAATTTCAAAAAACAGATATTCCAGCGCAATGACCTGTCGAGCAAGCAGGAAATCACAAAGCTCATTATACGCTACTTCGGAGGCTTCGAGATGGTGGCGGCGATAGGAGCCATGCTCAGAGCGGCAGAACTGAAGATGATAATCCTCGTGGACGGCTTCATAATGACAGCCTGCATGCTCGCCGCATCAAAGATCGACGCCAACGTGATGGACTATGCTGTGTTTGGCCACTGCGGCGACGAGGGAGGACATAAGATGATGCTCGAGGAGATGGGCGCAGAACCGCTGCTACACCTCGGCATGCGTCTCGGCGAAGGCACAGGGGCAATCTGCGCATACCCTATCGTGCAGTCGGCTGTAAACATGATAAACGAGATGGACAACTTCGCCCACGCGAATATAACTAAGTATTTTTAGTTTTTAAGTTTGTGAGTTTGTAAGTTTTTAAGTTTGTAAGTTTGTGAGTTTGTAAGTTTGTGAGTTTTGAGAGCCAATATGGCCTATAGCTTCTATAGTTTCTAGAGCTTCTAGAGTTTCTAGACTTCCGGGAAAAACTTAAAAACTCAAAAACTCAAGTTGCTCAATGAAACAAATACTATACAGAATATTAGCCACATACATGTTTTTCACACGGCTGCCGCTGTGGAAAATCGCCAACGTGCCAGCAGACCACTTCAAGAAGGTGGTGCCGCTGTGGCCTATGGTGGGGTGGCTGACAGGAGGCGTGATGGCATGCGTGTATATCCTCGCATCCTACTGCCTGCCTTCGCTCATCGCCATCATCCTCGCCCTGGTTGCGAGGGTGCTGCTTACGGGCGCACTCCACGAGGATGGCTTTGCTGACTTCTGCGACGGATTCGGCGGCGGCACAACACGCCAGCGCACTCTCGAGATAATGAAAGACAGCCATATAGGCACCTACGGCGTACTGGGACTCATACTCTACTACCTGCTCATCATCGCCACACTGCATTCGGCAGCGCCGCTCTTCGCACCAGGCATCAGGTCATACTCCATGGGTGCCTCGCTGATGTGCGGCGACACGTTCTGCAAGTGGGCAAGCTCAACAATAATATACAGGCTGCCCTACGCCCGCAAGGAGGAGGAGGCGAAGAACAAGCTCGTGTATGCTTCGGTCACATGGTGGGAGAAAGGCATAAGCGTCATCATTGGCATACTGCCTATATGTCTGCTCTTAGACAAAGGTTTGATTTTCATACCGTCAGCACTTGTCGCCGTCATCACCTGTCTCATCCTTTTCCACACGATGAAAAAGCGCATACAAGGCTATACAGGCGACTGCTGCGGAGCCACGTTCATCATCACAGAACTTGTGTTCCACTTCACAACACTCTTAACTATAACATTTATATGACCTCCCCCTCCCTCACAGGGAGGACAGGAGTGGGTCTTATCTTTTATATCATGGCAAATCCATATCTCGAAATACAAGGACTCACCAAGCGCATCGGACACCGTGTGCTCTTCGAAGACGTGACCTTCACCATCAATGAGCGTGAGCATCTCGGACTCATCGCCAAGAATGGCACGGGCAAATCGACCCTCCTCAGCATCATAGCAGGCAAGGAGGGCGACGATGGCGGCAAGATGATTTTCCGAAACGGAATCAAAGTGGGCTACCTCGAACAGACACCAACCATCGACAAGAGCGAGCTGGCAAACCGCAGCGACGAGTTCATGCAGCGCTACAAGCAGTACCTCACCCAGATGAAGATCAGCGAGGACGAGGCGCAGCGCGACGCCACACAGCTGAGCGGCGGTCAGATCAAGCGCATCGCCCTCTCGCGTGTGCTGGCTGACGAACCCGACCTGCTCATCCTCGACGAGCCGACCAACCACCTCGACCTCGAAATGATCGAGTGGCTGGAGAATATGCTCTCACGCTCCACGATGGCTATTCTCATGGTCACTCACGACCGCTATTTCCTCGACCGCATCTGCTCGTCAATCATCGAGATGGACAATTCGCGCATCTACAAATATAACGGCAACTACTCATACTACCTGGAGAAGCGACAAGAGCGCATCGACAACATGAATGCCGAGATTGCACGAGCCAACAACCTCTACCGCACCGAACTCGAATGGATGCGCTCCACACCTTGCGCACGAAGTTCGAAGGCCCGCTACCGCATCGAGTCGTTCTACGAGCTGGAGAAGGTGGCCAAGCAGCGCATCGACGAGCGCAACGTGCGACTGGAGATGGGCGGCACATACATCGGCAACAAGATTTTCGTGGCTACTGACGTCTGCAAAGCCTTCGACAGCAAGGTCATCCTGCGCGACTTCAACTACAACTTCACACGCTACGAGAAGATGGGCATCGTGGGCAACAACGGCACAGGCAAATCGACTTTCGTGAAGATGCTCCTCGGCATTGAACCGCAGGACAGCGGCACGATAGAGATTGGCGAGACGGTGCGCTTCGGCTATTACTCACAGCAGGGCCTGTCGTTCCGCGAAGACCAGAAGGTCATAGATGCCGTGCGCGACATAGCCGAATATGTGGATATGGGCAATGGCGAGAAACTCTCTGCCAGCCAGTTCCTGCAGCATTTCCTCTTCCCACCTGAAGAGCAGCACAGCTACATCTATAAGCTCAGCGGCGGCGAACGACGACGACTCTACCTCTGCACCGTGCTGATGAAGGCGCCAAACTTCCTGATCCTCGACGAGCCGACCAACGACCTCGACATCGTCACGCTCCAGATTCTGGAAGACTATCTCAAGTCGTTCCGCGGATGCCTCATCATCGTCAGCCACGACCGCTACTTCATGGACCGCGTGGTAGATCACACACTCGTGTTCCACGGACAAGGCGAGGTGCAGGATTTCCCTGGCAGCTACAGCCAGTACCGCATGTGGAAAGACGAGAAAGAACGACAAGAGAAGGAGGAGGAACGAAACACCAAGCAGAAGGCAGCATCCTGCAACTCAGCAAAGAACAACGACTCAGCAAGGACATCTGCCAACCGCGCACGCAAACTCACATTCAAGGAGAAGCAGGAATTTGCACAGCTCGAGAAAGACATCGCCCGACTTGAGGAGGAGAAGAAAAACATCGAAGCCGCTCTATGCGGAGGCACAACATCGGTGGACGAGATAACGAAGATGAGCAAGCGACTGCCAGTACTCAATGACGAACTCGAAGAGAAGGAGATGCGATGGCTCGAACTGAGCGAATTTGCATAGACACACAGAAAGAGAGACCTTGCGCATCTTCACACTAATTCCTATAATACAAAAAAACAAAATTGAAAGAATTATGAAAATCGTATCATCAAAATATATAGGCAGCTGTCCACGCCAAGACATGTGCCCAAAAACTGGACTCCCTGAGTATGCCTTCATAGGACGAAGCAACGTGGGCAAGTCATCGCTCATCAACGCTCTGACGGAGAGGAAGAACCTCGCACTCACATCATCGACTCCAGGAAAGACGATGTGCATCAACCACTTCCTCATCAACGAGTCATGGTATCTCGTCGATCTCCCAGGCTACGGCTATGCCCAAAGAGGCAAGAAAGCTATGGACAAGCTCAAGAACATGATAGAAACGTATGTGCTTGAGCGTGAGACACTCATTTGCCTCTTCGTGCTTATCGACATACGACACGAACCGCAGCAGAAAGACCTTGACTTCCTCACTTTCCTCGGCGAAAACGGCGTGCCTTTCGCTATCGTCTTCACCAAGGCAGACAAACTGCCAAAGTCAAGAGTCACACCAGCTGCCGAGAGTTATATGCAGACGCTCAATGAGACATGGGAGGAACTGCCACCATATTTCATCACAAGCTCTTCCACAAAATTAGGACGCACAGAACTCCTCGACTATATCGACGACATAAACAAGAACTTGGAAAAGGAATAAACCCTCCGCCAACATCACTGAGGCAGCCACTGAACCTGAGGGGTTTCTCTCAGGTTCATTTCCCTCAGGCCCCTCCCCTCAGCCCCCAAACCACCCAACCTCAGCATTTTCATTGCTTCAAAATCAAAAAAAACAAAAAAGTATTTGCTATTTAATTATTTATCGCTAAATTTGCAATGTTTTTCGGGACAATGATTTCACCTAATCAAATAAATGTTGTCCCAAGTATTTTTCACTCAACAAATTCCAAATCATTTACAAGACAAAATTTTCCGCTTAGGAAAGCGTCTATCAAGCTGTTTCACATCTTGATTTTTGATTTATAGGGTTTAAAAAGCATTAATTCTTGATAGCCATACATGCACTTACTATGCACTCACGAATGCAAAAAAAGCAATGCAGAAGCTAACAACGACACACATATATCGTGCAAGAAGAATGCAAACTCTCCATATAAAAGAAACATATCATATACAATACTTCATATATGTATACAATTGATTTATTGAAAGAAAAAAACGACGAGGAGCTTTACAGCATCGCAGAAGAGATGAACGTGCCAAACGCTTCGAAAAGAAAACGCGAAGATGTAATCATCGACATCCTTGACGCTCAAGCCGACAACGCAGGAGCAGCCGCTGCCTCTGAAGAGACAACAAAAGAGAAAACAAAAAAACGCTCACGAGTTAGCATAAAAACTGTTGACAAGGTTTATACAGCAAATCAAAAAAGAGTAAAGAAAGTCGAAAAAACCATGAAGGTGACAAACGACAACTCTTTGTTCTCAGACCTGTCTGAAGAGGAGAAGAATATGCTCAGCGCCGCAGATGATGACACAGAACAGCCAACAGCAGAAGCTGCAGAGCCAGCTGTAAACGACAGCGCAGAGAAAAAGACAACAACAAAAAAGACAACAAAAACAACAGATAAGGCAGAAAGCTCTGCCACAAAGAAGAAGACGACAGCCAAAGAGTCTGCAAGCAAGAAGAAAACAGAAGACTCAAAGAAGACTTCGTCAAAAAAGACAAAAGCTGACACTCCAGAAAAATCAACAGAAACGGAGACTGCTGCAACACCAACAGAGTCTGACGCAGAGCAGATTCAGCAGCCAGCAGCAGAGACGACTTTCACAGAAGTGCCTGAAGCACAGATGAATGAAACCAGCAACGCCGACGCATTCATCGTTCCTGAAGAGGCTTTCGCCAACGATGCTAATCAGCCAAAAGAGATTATCCTCAACAAACCTCTGTTCCCTAAGAACGGCGAAGAAGAACCCGACTTCATAATCATCGAAGATATTCCGTTTGACGAATCCTACGCCTCACCAATGGATATGTTCAACAACTACAACAACATGAACAACCAATGGGAAGGCAATAACGAATACGAAAACGAATACCCACCATACGAGGAGGCAACAAAGCCGGCACAAAAAAAGGAGAAGCCTGTAAAGGAAAAGCCATACGAGTTTGATGACATCATCCGCACTACCGGCGTTCTTGAAATCAACGACAATTACGGATTCCTCCGCAATTCAGACTATAACTACCTTCCTTCTCCTGACGACATTTATGTGTCACACCAGCAAATCAAACAATACGGCCTCAAGGCAGGAGATGTCGTGGACGGATTCATCAGACTTCCAAAGGACGGAGAGAAATTCTTCCAACTCACAAAAGTAGAACTCATCAATGGATGCGAACCAGCAAAAGTGCGCGACAGAGTAGGCTTCGAGTTCCTCACCCCACTCTTCCCTAACGAGAAATTCAAACTCTGCAAAGGCGTGAACGACAGTCTTTCACCACGCATCGTTGACCTCTTCGCACCTATCGGCAAAGGACAGCGCGCACTCATCGTGGCACAGCCAAAGACCGGTAAGACAATGCTCCTCAAAGACATAGCAAACTCCATCGCTGCCAACCACCCAGAAGCTTACCTCATGATGCTCCTCATCGACGAGCGACCAGAGGAAGTGACAGACATGGCACGAACAGTAAATGCCGAGGTGATAGCCTCTACCTTCGACGCTGCTGCCGAAAGTCATGTGAGAATAGCAAATATCGTGCTTGAGAAGGCTAAGCGCATGGTGGAATGCGGACACGACGTGGTAATCTTCCTCGACTCAATAACACGACTCGCAAGAGCCTACAACACCGTCTCTCCTGCTTCGGGCAAGGTGCTCTCAGGTGGTGTCGATGCAAATGCCCTCCACAAGCCAAAACGATTCTTCGGTGCTGCCCGCAACATAGAAAATGGCGGTTCACTCACCATCATCGCCACTGCGCTCATCGACACTGGCTCTAAGATGGACGAGGTGATCTTCGAAGAGTTCAAGGGTACAGGTAACATGGAACTCCAGCTCGACCGCTCTCTCGCAAACAAGAGACTCTTCCCTGCTGTCAACCTCACAGCATCGTCAACACGAAGAGACGACCTGCTGCACGACAAGACAACTCTCAACCGCATGTATGTGCTTCGCAATCATATCGCCGACATGACTCCTACAGAAGCTATAGACTTCATCCTCAAGCAGATGAAGAACACAAAGAACAACGAGGAGTTTATCGTCACTATGAACGGATAACGACATCACGCACTCCAAGTTTCACACGCGGAGAAGAAAGCATAAAAAAGAAGAGATGCACCAGCAAAACGCTGACGCATCTCTTCTTTTTATGGTATAAGCATCTGTCTGAATAGTCGCAGACTGGCAAGAGACGCATCAGCGTCCATTGCACAAATTCATATATCGAATCACATCTTTGTTCTTCTTGAATTCGTCTGGCGCGCCAGCATACAACTCATCAATCTGAGGAGTCGTTGTAGCGTACCCAAACTGGCTGTAAGCATTGTTGCAAAGCACGAGGAAATATGTGACGCCGAGCACATTCTCATAGTTTTCAACGACGAATGCAGTCTCCAGCTTGTCAACAGCATTTCGTATCTCAGCCTCCTCCTCGCCAAGCTGACGAAGAATCTCATCCTCGCTCACACCGCCAAGAATCATCTTCTCCTCCTTGCGGGGAAGGTCATTAAGCAAATACATCAGTGAATCCCTCTCCATCATGAATGAGTAAAACTTGTCATTCAGAGGGGTGCCCTCCACCTTCATAGCATTGTCTAAGGCAACGACAGATATATCTCCCTGCTCGAGGATTACCGGTATGTTATCACCGTTGTTACCAAAAAACATCCTCACACACATCACCGAATCAATTGGCCCGTTCATTGCAAATTTTCCATGCAGAATCTTGCAAGAGTCTATGGCTTTCATATCATCAGATATTGGGCGAAGATACACCATGTCACCATCATAAATCGACTGTATGGATGTTCCTGTGATATTGTAATTTGTTGAACAGGACACGACAGTCATCAGCAGCAAATATAGTATGACTACTGTATTCAGTATCTTTCTCATTTAAGCACTTTTATGCATTATGCATTCTTTAATAATGCAAAAATACAATTCATTTTCCAACTATCAAAATATTTCATTATACATAACTTATAATTAAACATTTTTTAATAATTGAATCTACAGGTAA
>JAKSLL010000068.1 GCA_024401215.1 Bacteroidaceae bacterium | reverse complement strand
CTGGTGATTTAAATGCAGATGGCGAAGTGAACATATCTGACGTTTCAGAGCTTGTTAAGGTTATTCTTGATGGTTCTGCAAACAGCGCAGCTGATATTGATGGCAATGGTGCTGTCAACATCAAGGATATTGAAACACTTGTCAATACAATTCTTGGAAAGTAAGGCAAGGGTAAAATTTTCTTTGTGTGCTGAACACACACGATTAAAACATAATGTAAAGCCATAAGGGTTATGCTCTTATGGCTTTTCTTTTGTTAGCGACAATGACAAACTAAAAGGGGAGTGTTGTACTTTTTGAGAACTTGCCTGTTGTGATTTTGTGAAAAAAGTGGGGCGTTTTTTTAGTTTTTGTAACATGATTTGTTCATTTACGCTCAATGAACGCAATTTATATAAAATTGTTACATCAATGTGTTGCTTATGTGAATTCTTTGATGTAAATTTGTGAATGAAAAAAAATGATTCGTGAAATAATCAATAACCTAAATGTAATAATATAAGTATATTTTGAATTAATAAGCGTATGATTAGAAAAATTTTTTTGTTAACCACGCTGATGATTTTGTCATTTGTGTGCGCTAATGCACAAAATGACGAATATCTAAGAATGTCAATACCAACGAAGGCAACATCAGCAGCAGGCATCCAAGTGTATTCAGGGTGTACGACTTATGACTCTGGCGTAAAGTATAGATTTGATTTTAAGGTCAAAGCTTCTGTGAGCACAAGTCTTCAGGTTAGAGTGGCCGGAACCAATTCTAAAGGCAACACAGCGTTTAAGGACTATACGTGTGCTAAGACGGTAGGCACAGATTGGACTACAGTTTCGTTCACTACTGACGGAACAATATCAATAGCGAGGGTGTCACTCCTTCTTGGACTTTTTGAGGGGGATTTCTATATGACAGAGATGCAAGTGACAGATTTGTCTGACAACACCTTGACTTTTATTGATGAATGTGATGAATACTCAGATTGGGCTCCTTCAAACTCAAAGGTTACAGTGAAAGTTGTTTCTGAGGCTGAGATGAGCAAAACTGCTATCGATAAAACAGTAAGTTTAACAGTTGGTGGCGTAAAGCGTCAGTATCGTCTTTATATCCCAAAGAATTTGGCTGCTAACCCTTCTGTTGTGTTCTCTCTCCATGGCGCAAATGGCAGTATGAATGATAACTCTCCATTCAAGAAAGACTTTGCGGAGACTACAAATGTAGGATGTGTCGTTGTTTATCCACAAGGACTGAATCAGAACTTCCCAATCTTTGGCGGCTCTGTATCAGGATGGAATTCAACAGGAACTGTAAATGAAGATATAAACTTCTTTAAGGCAATCCTTTCAGATCTTACTAAACAAGGTGTAACAACTTACGATAAAGACCGCGTGTATATTTGTGGATTCTCTAATGGTGGAATGGAGACTTATGCAGCAGCAAGTGCCGCTTCAGATGTTTTTGCAGCATTCGCTTCTATCAGTGGATTCCAAATGAACGAGTTCCATCAGCGCCTCACAGGTGGTCGCCCTGTACCTTTCATGCATATTCATGGAAAGAACGATGATTTTGTGAAGTATTCACTCCAAGGAATAATACGTGATAATATTGTTGCACGTAATGGATGTAATCCTGTGCCAGTAGTAACTACAAGTGGCAATGTGACAAAGTCAGTGTATAGTGCAGGTGTTTCTGGTAGTTTCCCTTACACTCTTTATGAGGTTGCAGGCATGGGACATGATGCGTTTACAACTGTGGATGGCAGACCTTCTAACGAGGCTATGTGGTATTTCTTCAAGAACTATACATTAAATAGCACAAGCGACAAAACTCTCAAGTGGTCTCAGACACCTGATTACGCCGACTTTGCTGCTGCTAAGCATGGATGGGCTGTTAGAAAGGATAAGTCAGGAAATGTGAAGTATATTTATGGTGAGCCAACTCCAGTAGATAACGCAAATCATAACGTAAGCCATTCTATCCAGTTTGAGAAAGGTTCTTATCAGTTGCGTATTGAGACAGAAGGCAATTCCGCTCGTTATATGTATGTAAAGATTAGAAAGGCAAATGGTGAACAATTGTTCTGCAACAGACTCGCAGTTGGAGGCAAGTATTATATACCATTTACTGTTTCTGAGTTTGGAGAATATACAATATATATAACAAAGACATCTCCTGAGGACAAGGTTAAGTCACTTGGTTTCTATCAGACAACAACGGCTTGGAGCGGTGCAAAAGAGTCTGTTATGAATGAATATCCAGAGCCAGTGCTTGATGATATCTTCATCGATTTGGAACAGAACGATGATGCAACCCCAAAAGCTGCGATGTCAAAAGTCGGTGGTTTGACAACATTCACTACTGTAGGAAAAAGTCCTGAAGTTATTTTCAAAAACTTGAATGTTGATGTCGATGGATTCAATCAGGTTATAATGTATTTCATGGATCCACTTGATCAAGACTATCTATGTGCTATAGGTTCAAATACTACAACGCTCAAGAAAGGACAAGACAAGTTTGTCTATGATATTCCAGCAGGAACAGTTTGCCTTTCAGAAATAGCACTCATTTCTTTGAATAATACAGCTTCCAAGACTGTGAAAGTGGCAGGTGTAGCTTTGCATAATACAAGAAAAACTCCTATTGAGCCAAATCTTACTGGAACTGCTGCCTTCTATCGTCTTACAAAAAATGAATTTAAGCGTTGGACAGCTGCAGACGCTACAGGTACTGTTACAGGATCAATGGACAACTGTGCATATGAATTAAACGTATCAACAGGTATGCCATACGGAGATGGAAACGTGTACTATTTATGTTATGCCGACCTTTCTGCTGCCACAAAAATCAAGGTGACGGTTACTGAGGGAATTCCACGTTTGTTGTTTAATAGAACAGTTGATCAAGGTGCTGTTGGCGTTGAAACTCCTCGTGATCCAGATTTTCAGACTGTTGTGGATAATGGCGATGGTACTAAGACTTATATCATCGACGTTGAAAAGATTGTTGAGAGAGATGGATTTGCACACCTCCATGCAATTAAGGGCGCGAACTGGGCTAATGTAACAGCAACAGACATACTTGTTGACATGCCAACTTCTGGCGAGGTTGTTGAGGAAGCGATTCTTCCTTCAAATCCTAGTGGTTCTAAATTCAATGGTGGTACACTTTATAAGCTTCCATTAAGCCAGGGCATTGGACTTGATAGTTTTGTTAGAGCTACAATGACAGAAGAAGGTGATTATGTGAAGTTCGTATCAAGTGCTGACCTTACAGTGGCAGTAAAGATGTTTGACATTGCTGTGAAGAATTGTGATGGCGTAGTCATTGAATTCGCTGAGGAAACTCCTGACGGTTGGCAGTTGTCTTTGTTCTCACAAAATGATAACAAGACAGTAAGCATCCCAGCAGGCAAGACATTGTTTGAATATAAGTTCCAAGGCGAAACAGATGCGCCGGTAATTATCAATGATGTGCTTCAGCAGATTACTCTTCTCAATCTTTGGGGAGCAAAATATCCACTTACAGCAAAGATCAAAGGCATTTATCTCCACATACCAAAGGAGCTTGATATGAATGGAGACGGATTGCTCGACATCTCTGACCTTTCTGTACTTGTCAATATGGCAAAGGGCACAACAGCTCAGGGCAAGAATGCAGATGTAAATGGTGATGGCAAGTTTAATGTTTCTGATGTAAACAAACTCTCAGACTACCTTCTTTTCAAGTAAGATGTAGAAGTATGTCAGAATAATACTGAATCCACAAAACCAATGACAAGTTCGTCTTGGTTTTGTGGATTTTCTTTGTTTCTTTTCATGTTATGTTTCAAATCAGCTAATATTTGTTTTTATTTTGATATATTTTTCATCTGTTAATTCGTAAATTTGCATTGATAAAAAACAGAACGGAAACAATAAATTTCAAATAATCATGAAAAGAAAAATTATTATGTCATTCCTCTTTGTGCTTGCTGCTTTAGGAGTATGGGCTGCAAAGGTGGATAAAGCTCAGACGATTATTGTCAATGGAGTAAAGCGTTCTTACAATCTTTATGTTCCAAACAATGTGAAAGAAAATGCCCCTCTCGTGTTTAGTTTGCACGGTACAGGAGGCCATAAAGAGGATAAGAGTCCTTTCAGAACCTCTGTGGCAGACTCAAAGGGGTGTATTGTTGTTTATCCTCAAGGCACAGACATTTATTTCCCTGTGTTTGGTGGCACATTGCCAGGATGGCATTCTGAAGGAGTGACAAGTGATGATATTGAATTCTTCAAGGCGATAATTGACAAGGTGGATTCGGAATATCCTGTTGACCATGAACGCATATATTGCTGTGGATTCTCAAATGGAGGTATGATGACATATACAGTGGCAAATGTGGCAAGTGATATTTTTGCCGCTTTTGCGTCAATCAGCGGATTCCCACTCAACGAGTTTCATCTTCATCATACGAGTGCTCGTCCTGTTCCTTTCCTTCATATTCATGGCAAGGCTGACGATTTTGTCAAGTATTCACTGATGCCAAGTATCGTGGATAATATGGTGGCGCGCAATGGTGCTAATCCAGTGCCAGAAGTGAAGACGGTGTCAGGCAAATATAAGAAAAGTGTCTATGCTGCAACAGAAGCTGGCTTCCCATACATCTATTATGAGGTTGATGGCATGGGACATAACGACTATACTGCAAATACAGAAGATGGCAACTCTGCATTGACGATGTGGAAGTTCTTTGAACAGTACACACTTTCTTCGCCATGTGACAAGACGCTTAAATGGCGTCCTAACATAGATGCTGAAGGTTGGAAACCAAATCAGCATGGCTGGATTACAAATACAACAACCACTCTTCTTCTTTTTGGTCGTGACCAGAAGACAAATGCAAATCAGAATGTTTATCGTTCGCTTCAGTTTGAAGAAGGAAAGTATAAGGTGTGCTTTTCAACAGAAGGAGAAGAAGGCAAAATGCTAACTGTGAAGCTCCAGAAACTTACAGGTTCAAAGAATGTTGTTTTGAATCAGCAGGTAAAAGTCGGCAAGGATGTGCAGCTCTTCTTCGATATAGAAGGAGGGTGGGGCGAATACCGATTCACTATACTGCGTGAGAGCAATTCAGATGTTGTTACAGTGAAAGATCTTGCAATCTACTCAGCAACTGCCGACGAAGAGGCTGCATGTGTTTCATCAATTTCATCAAACAACTTAGTTTCTAATGCCATATATTCTACAGCAGGCATTAAGCAGTTGTCCTTGAACAGAGGCGTTAATATCGTTAAATCATCTGATGGCTCTGTCAAGAAAATCCTTAGATAATTTCTATTAAGTAATTCAAATTTCGCTTTGAGGAGTTAAAGTGGAGTTAAAGAGGAGTTATCGCTTCGCTCGGAGTTAAAGAGACGTTTGCCATGTCAGACATTTGTCACTTTAACTACCCTTTAACTTCTCTTTAACTTCTCTTTAACTTCTCTTTAACTACCCTTTAACTACACAACAAGTGGAGCGTTATCGCTTGCGCTTTCGCAGAAAGAAACTTGTATTAAGTAAGAAATCAAAATTTATATTTTTCATTATTATAAAAACAATTTTGACCAGACACTTAGCATCAACTTATAAACAAACAGTTATGAAAAAAATCTTCTCTTTACTTATGGCTTGCGCCTTTGCTGCAAACCTGTTTGCTCAGGAGACATTGGATCTTGAGTATGTGATGACACTTCAAGTTTCATTGGGTCAGGCTTATTCTGTAGGTACAACTGTTCATGGTGATAGAAATGTTGTGCCAATCACTGGCGGTACGTTTGAAGGTCCAAACATCAAAGGCACAATTATTCCAGGCGGCGCAGACTGGCAGTTAACAGATAAAGCGGCAGGTCGTACAGATGTTGAAGCAATATATTCGCTCACTACTGACGACGGAGTGAACATCCACATCCGCAACTACGGCATTATTGCTAATGGCAAGGATGCAGAAGGCAAACCATCATTCTATTTCCGTTGCGCTCCAAAGTTTGAGGCTCCTATAGATAGTAAATATGCATGGCTTAATAATGCCATCTATGTTTGTGCCCCTATATTTGGTGCGCCAGGAGGCGGAATAACTCTCAAGGTGTGGAAAGTGAAGTAATGCGGCAATGTGAGATGTTGGCTATGCTTTAATTCTCCAACAAGTGAAACTTGTTTCATATAAAAAAGAGAAACGTCTAAAATTTCTTAGATGTTTCTCTTTTTTATATGATTGCTTCGTGTGTTAGCCGTTACTTTATAAGTCTTACTTCATAGATTTCACCAATCTGCTTGCCTTGGTGGGCTACAAACTTCACACGCACCTGAGACTTGCCTTTGATTGCTTCTTCTGGGATTTCATATTCCTCTGTCTTAAACTCTGATACGCGCCATTTCTTGGTGTTGTTGATGGTCTTCACAAGCATATCATCGACATAGATATCGAACTCGCTTGTCTTCCAGTCGCCAACTCCCCAGTATTTGAGTCGAAGCTTAAGTTGTGCTTGTCCGCCAGTCTGCATGAGGTAGCTGAAATAGTGACCGTTGCGAGCGTCACGGAAGAAGATATCGTTTGTGTTGCCTGTATTTGAACCGTCAGTTTCCATCTTGTGGTCTGTCTCAGGCTGCTGCTCTCCTGGCTGCACTTTGTCAACGGTGCTTGCTTCGAGTTGCTGGCGAGCCTCTTCTTCTTTCGCAAGATTATCGGTGTATGCCTTGTAGCTCTTGCTTGTAAGTGCGAGCCAGTACATCATATATCGAGAGTCGTGAATCTCGAAGAATGGCTGAATCTCATTGTGAATAGGATTCTCCATCTTTGTGGTTAGAGTGAAGTGAAGTGGCTTTCCCTCGATAGGCTTCAGCTGTCGAGCAATGCCTTCGATATCATCGTTGATGAGGATTGGCGCCTTGTCGATAGGGAGTTTCTTGCCACCGGCATACTGTCCGAATCGGCTGTCGTCAGCAATGAGATGAGCCATATCCTCAGTGCCTGTCTTCATTCCGAGCATGATAGGTCCATGCATCAAAGCGATGTATTGAGGCTCGTTAGGAAGATACTTCACATAACTGTGCATAGGGAATTCGACATCCACAACATCACCTTTCTTCCACTTTCTGTCGATGCAGATGTATGATGAAGGACCGCTGACGAGTGCCACCTCTGTGCCATTAACCTTAACCTTGAAATCACCAGCTTTAACCCATCCAGGGTAGCGTACCATAAGCTTGAATGCGCCTTTGCCCTCCTTTACGGTAATCTTGCTGCTTTCAGAGTAAGGGAAAGAAGTCTCTTGTGTGAGGACGATGCCCTTGTCCTTCCAGTTAAGTTCAGAAGCGGCATACAGATTTACAAACAGCGCATCGTCAATGTGAGTGTAGATGAACTGTCCGTACTTGCCGTGATTCTCCATACCTGTACCTACGCAGCACCACATGGCCTCGTTAGGGGCGGAGTAGTTGCGGTAGTGGCGTGGGCGTGCAGGGGTGAAATATACATATCCTCCATGTTCAGGATGCTGAGTAGAGAGGATGTGGTTGAATGTGGCGAGTTCGTAGAAATCGGCATAATAAGCTTGTGGGTTACTGCGGTGCAGATCCTCTGTGAGCTTAAGCATGTTGTTGGTGTTGCATGACTCTGGTCCGTCGATGTCGTTGATGAAGTCCATGCAGGCATCCTTGCTTGGGAAATGTTCACGACGGCTGTCGCCACCGAAAGCGAGGGAGCGGTCTCTTGTTACGATATCCCAGAAATATGTGCTGGCATTGTGATAAGACTCGTCGCCTGTAAGCTCGGCAATACGCTCAAAGCCGATGACCTTTGGCACCTGAGTGTTGGCGTGCATATTGTCGAGGCAGTCTTGATGCTGTGACATAGGAGTGAAGAGTCTCTTGTGAGAGAAACGCTTTGCACATTCGATATATTTAGGGTCTTTTGTTATTGCGTAAGCGTCAGCGAGCACCTCGTTCATTCCGCCATGTTCATTGCCGAGCATGTTCTCCATCTGCTCGTCAGTAAGGTTAGAAGTGATGAAAACCGCCCAGTCGCTGAACTGGATGAAGAGCTTCTTTGCATCTTCATTGCCGCAATACAGCCAAGCGTCGCGAAGACCAGCATACATCTTATGCAAATTGTAGAAAGGTGCCCATGCGCGGAAATATGTGCCGAAGTCACCATTCTTGAATGTTGACCAGAGTCTGTCGCTGCCAGGGAATCCGCCAACATAGTTCTTTCCCCATTCAGGATGGTTTTTTATGTTGGCCTCTGCACATTCTTTGAGTTCTGCAATCATATATTCCATTCTCTTCTTGCACTCCTCATCGCCTGTGGCAGCATTTATAGCCATGGCGGTAAGATAGTGTCCGCCGACATGTCCGTCAAGTCCGTCCCAGTTTGGGTATGTTTTTGCTTTTGGTGTCAGTCCTGCTTCCTTGCGATAAGGTGCTAAAAGGCGGTCGCAGTCGTATTGGAGGAGAGTGTTGATGTTCAAGTCACGGGCCTTTTTCAGAGGACCGTCAAGAAGAGCCACGTCTCCAAGAGGAAACTCGTCTTGGTAAAGTTTGTCTTGAGCTTGCATGCTGCTGCAGAACATCAAAGCTGTGAAGTAGTAGATTAATTTCATCGTCTGTAATTAATTGTTATTATATATTAAATATGTATGAACTTATGTGGATTTCGCCATTTTTATCGAAATTTATGCAAATTTACACTTTATATGCGCAAGTGTATGTTATTTTTGATACAAAAACTTATACATTAATTATCTAAAATGTGTTAGAATGCATAGATTGACAAAATGTATCGTAACTGAAAGTTTTGGTAACGAAAACAAAAGTCGTGAATGGCATTTTTTGTTACCTTTGCATCATGCTTTTTTCTAAAAAGGTGATGTTGAAATTTTGCAATGTTTAATAATCAATCCTTTTTGACAAATAACCAACCTGAAATTCATACTTGCAGATTTAGAAATTGAGCGATAAAGGGAATAAAACCTAATTTATAAACATAACTAAAACAAATGAAAAAAATTACAACTTTACTGCTGTCGCTTTGCGCGTTCGTTGCAAGCAATGCGCAGAATCCTTACCTTCCACTTTGGGAGCATGTGCCAGATGGTGAACCACGTGTATTCGAAGATCCTGATAATCCAGGCAAGCTTCGTGCTTATATCATTGGTTCGCATGATGTGAAAAATACAGAATACTGCGGACCAGACATCCGTATGTGGTCTGCTCCTGTTGAAGACCTCAGCCAGTGGCGTGATGAGGGCGCAATCTTCACTCATTATGTTGATGGCCAGTGGGACACTATGTTCGCTCCTGACCTTGTAGAGGTTAAGGATAAGACAACAGGCAAAAAGACATATTACCTCTATCCACACTCTCGTGGATACCGTCGTGTGCCTATGGTGGCAAAGGGCGACCGTCCTAATGGACCATTCACACCTGTCAACCTTACAGAAGACCAGCGCCAGTGCGTGCAAGGTTCAATGATTGACTTCGACCCTTCTGTTTTCGTTGAGAACATTACAGACAAGAAGGATAAGGATTATGACAAGGGTTTCCGCGCATACGTGTTCTACGGTTTCCAGCACTCTACTGCTGCTGAGCTTGACCAGAATACAATGTACAGCGTTCGTCCTGGCACACAGATTCGTGACTACTTTATCCCTGCTTCTTCTCGTTATGGTGAAGTTCGCGACCCTAAGGGTACAGAATATCCTGCTCTCTATAAGGGACAGAATCCAGGTGAGTTCAACTTCTTCGAGGCAAGTTCAATCCGTCAGGTTGGAAATAAGTATGTGATGGTGTTCTCTGGCTACTCTGGTCCAGACTACGGACTCGGTTCAACAAACTCTGCGCTCCGTTACGCATACGGTGACACTCCACTTGGTCCTTGGCGTTCAGGCGGTGTGCTCGTTGACTCTCGTGGCGTTGTCCTCAATGAGGATGGCAGCAAGCTCACAACTACAAACTTTGCTCACAACACTCATGGCTCTCTCCAGGAAATCAATGGTCAGTGGTATGTGTTCTATCATCGTCCACCACGTGGCTTCGGCAATGCTCGTCAGACAATGGTTGCCCCTGTAAAGATTGAGTGGGATAAGAAGTCTGTAGCTGATGGCGGTAAGGTTCGCATCGTTGGTTACGATCCATACGTGAAGGGCAACGAATGGTCTGCAAAGGCTTCAAACGGTGACCACTACACAGGTGCTGAAGTAACATCTGAAGGCTTCGCAATCTTTGGTCTTGACCCATATAAGTACTATTCTGCTGGTATTGCTTGCTACATCAATGACAACAACGCTATGCAGGATCAGCGTGATGTGTGGAACAACTCAATGGATATTGCAGGTCTTAAGAATGGCGCTATCGTCGGTTTCAAGTATTTCGGTTTTGGCGGTCTCGCAAAGGACACGAAGGGTTGCAAGGCATTCGAAGGTACAAAGGTAGGTGACGAAACTCGCATTGAACTCGACATCACAGAAGGCACAGGTCAGCCTTACACAATCAAGGTTATGCTCGATGGTCCTTACGCAAACTCAACTTGGAACGGCAAGGAGATTGCTAAGATTGAAGTGACAGACGCTAAGCGTGGTCGTCGCGTCACTCATGGCATCAAGGTGCCACAGGTCGAAGGACTCACAGGCAAGCACGCTATCTACCTCGTAGTTGAAGGTCCTGAGGTTCAGCAGCCAGAGCAGCCACGTTGGGGCCGTCCTCAGCAGTCACAGCGTCCTCAGGGTCTCTTCGACCTCCACGGCATCGCTTTCTGCAGCCAGCCAAAGGCAAAGAATCCTGTTGCTCCAAAGGTTCCACAGGTGACTATCAATGTTGATGGCTACAACCTTACAATCCCACAGACAGCAATCCTTTCAACAAACCAGAATGGCTACACTCAGACTGACCACTATCAGGTTTATGGCCGTCTCACACCAAATTCTGTCATCAAGGCTACATCTGACAACGAAGATGTCAAGTTTGAGATTGGCAAGATTAACGATGGTCGTGCAACTGTCAAGGCTACATACAATGGTGTTCAGAAGGTATATTTAATCAACTAAATTTACATCATTCTTAGTATTGTTATGCTTGTTTTCCCGAATTTCCGAATAATATGGAGGTTGTTTCTTAAATTTTCATTAAATTCGCAAATTCGGGAATATACATTATTAATACTAAAACCAAAATACAATGAATTATCGTTATGCTTTAGGTGCGCTTATGCTCGCATCTTCACTCGGAGTATCTGCACAGATGAAGGCTCCAGCAGGTGGAAAAGCTATCAGTGATGAGCTTATAGGTATCTTCTTCGAGGATATCAGTTTTGCTGCTGATGGAGGTCTTAATGCCAATCTTGTACAGAATGGCTCGTTCGAGTACAATCCAACAGTTCGTGATGGATGGGGACCAGGCACAAGCTGGCGTTTCCAGCGTCCAGGACACTCTGCAGGCTACATTGCTTCTAAGTCAGAATCTCCAATACATCCTAACAACCCAACATATATGCGTATTTTTGCTGAGCGCATAGGTCACTATTCTGATTTCGACGGTTGGACAGGTGTTGGTTTGCAGAATGACGGTTTCAACGGAATGAACATCAAGGCTGGTGCTAAATATGACTTCTCTATCTTCATGCGTAATGTTGATGGTAAGGGCAAGCCAGTACGCGTTGTTCTTGTTGGCAACAATCGTAAGATTCTTGCTGAGGCTCAGTTCAATGTGTTTGACAAGGAGTGGCAGAAGTATTCCGCAGTATTTACTGCCGCTGAGGATTGCAAGAATGCTAATCTTCAGATTCTTATGTTGGAGAAGGGAAATCTTGATGTAGATATGGTGTCTCTTGTTCCACAGGATACATATCACGGACATGGTATCCGCAAGGATCTTGCTGAGGCTCTTGAGGGATTGAACCCAAAGTTCATGCGTTTCCCTGGCGGATGCGTTGTTCATGGTGGTGGTGACGGCTTCTGGGATACTTACCGTTGGAAGACAACAGTAGGGCCAAAGGAGCAGCGTAAGTCTCTCAAGAACACTTGGGGTTACAACCAGTCTATGGAGGTTGGTTACTTCGAATACTTCCAGCTTTGTGAAGATATGGGCATGCAGCCTCTTCCAATCCTTCCTTGCGGTGTTAGCTGCCAGGGTGTGAACGGTGGATGGAACATGTGGCCAACTCAGGCTCAGGAAGTTGTGCCTATGGATGAGATGGATGAGTGGGTACAGGATGCCCTCGACCTCATCGAATGGGCGAACGGCGATGTTACAACTAAGTGGGGTGCTGTGCGTGCTGCTGCTGGTCATCCAAAGCCATTCAACTTGAAGTATCTTGGTATCGGAAATGAGGAGAAGATTTCTCCTGCTTTCTGTGAGCGCTTTAAATACATGTACGAGAAGGTAACTGCTGCTCATCCTGAGATTGTGATTGTTGGTACAGCAGGTCCAGGTTCACATAAGGGCAATCCTGACTATGAGGCAGGCTGGAAGCTTGCTGAGGAGACAGGTCTTCCTATCATTGATGAGCACTACTACGACCCACGTCAGCAGTTCATCGACTCTCGTCAGTATGACAGCTATCCACGTGATCGCAAGACTAAGGTTTATCTTGGTGAGTACTCTGTACAGGACAAGGGACATGGTCAGATGAACCAGTGGGGTGATGCTCTTGCTGAGGCTATCTACCTCATGCATGTTGAGCGCAATGCTGATGTCGTTACAATGACATCTTACGCTCCGCTCTTCGCTTACAAGCACAACACTAACTGGAATCCAAACATGATTTACTTCGATAACGAGCGTCCATTCTTCACTTGCAGCTACTATGTGCAGCAGATGTTCGGTCAGTCATCAGGTAACTATTTCTATGGCGATTGTGTTAAGTTCGCTAATGGCGAGAATGAGTTTGACAATCACCTCCTTGGTCAGTCTGTAGTGCTTAACACTAAGACTCGTGAGCTCTTTGTCAAGGTGGCTAACATGACTTCAGACACAAAGAAGGCTGCTATCGACCTTTCTCGTTTCTCTGTTAAGCCAAATGCGAAAAAGACAACTCTCTCTGGCAAGCTCGATGATGAGAATAACTACGACAAGCATCCTGTTTCTCCTGTTGTAGAGAACTTCAAGGCTGCTAAGAAGATGAATATCGAGTTGGCTCCAAACTCTCTTGTAATGATTTCTATCAAATTGTAATTGATATAGAAAATGTATGTAGGTGTCCAGAGTCTTCGTATTCTGGATACCTATTTTTATAATATAAATAATTCAACTTTCACAAGTTTACAACTTGCTCGTTTTTAGGAGTTAAAGTGGAGTTAAAGAGGAGTTATCGCTTTGCTCGGAGTTAAAGAGACGTTTGCCATGTCAGACATTTGTCACTTTAACTACCCTTTAACTAACCACACAACGAGTGGAGCGAAACTTGTATAAATAATTAGTCAGTAATGAATAAATTCTTTCTTACAGTAGGATGTGCTTTGCTTGCTTCTGCAATCAATGCACAGACTGTCACAAGTCCTGATGGCAATGTCAAAGTGAACCTTTCTATCTCTGATTCAGGACAGCCAATGTATAGCGTCGTGTTTGGCGAGACTACAGTTATTGAAAACTCTGCACTCGGTCTTAACACTACGGTTGGCGACTTCACAAAATCCCTTGCTCTCGCAAAAAGCAGCGAGGTGTCTGTTGCTTCAGAGACTTACAGTCTTCCAAATGCAAAGAAGCAGAATATAAGCTATACAGCAA
The DNA here is from genome assembly GCA_024401215.1 of Bacteroidaceae bacterium. Taxonomy (GTDB): domain Bacteria; phylum Bacteroidota; class Bacteroidia; order Bacteroidales; family Bacteroidaceae; genus Minthosoma. The sequence goes on along the minus strand of JAKSLL010000068.1, from coordinate 8,897 downwards.
ATGAGCAGACTTTCACATATTCTAAGGATGGAAAGTCAGCATTTGATGTTACATTCCATGTTGACAACAACAACGTAGCATTCCGCTATAAGGTTTATCCACAGCGCGATCGCTTGGCATGCCTTGTCAACAGCGAGGCGACATCTTACACCCTCCCTTCAGGAACAACAACATTCCTCTGTCCAGCTATGACTCCTCAGACAGGTTTTGCCCGCACAGCTCCAAGCTATGAGACATTTTACGAGTATGACGCTGAGATGGGCAAGAACGGACATGGCAGAGGCTTTACTTTCCCTGCAATGTTCAAGGTGACAGCAGCTCAGCCAGCCAACGCAAAGAAGGCTAAGAATGTTCAGCCAGGCAATGTGTGGGTGCTTCTCTGTGAGACAAATGTTGACGGTTCATACTGTGGTTCACGCATTGAGAATAAAGAAAATAAGTACACTATCGCATACCCAGAGGACAAGGAGTTCGGCGGTGTTGGTCAGTGCGCACCAGGCATTATGCTTCCAGGTTACACACCATGGCGCACCATCACTCTTGGCTCTACACTTGCTCCTCTTGCAGAGACAACAATCATGTGGGACCTCGTAAAGCCACAGTATGAGGCAAGCCAGACATACAAATATGGCCGCTCTGCATGGAGCTGGATTATCCGTATGGATGCAAGCTGCAACTACGACGAGCAGAAGGAATACATCGATTTCGCTGCAGCAATGGGTTGGGAGTATCTTCTCATCGATGCCCTTTGGGATTCAAACATCGGCTATGAGAGAATGGCAGAGCTCGTAAGCTACGCTAAGTCAAAGAATGTGGGCATCTACCTCTGGTATAACTCTAACGGATATTGGAATGACGCCCCACAGGGCCCTCGTGGCAAGCTTCACCGCATGAACGACCGTCATAAGGAGTTCGCCTGGTTGAAGAAGGTCGGTGTCAAAGGATTGAAGATTGACTTCATCGGTTCAGACAAGCAGCAGACAATGCAGATGTATGAGGACATCCTTGTTGATGCCAATGATTACGGACTCGAAATCATCTTCCACGGATGTACTCTTCCACGCGGATGGGAGCGTATGTATCCAAACTTCATTTCCTGTGAGGCTGTTCGTGCATCAGAGAACCTCTCATTCGGTCAGCATGACAATGATATAGAGGCTTTGGCTGCAACTATCCATCCTGTGCTTCGCAATGCTGTCGGCAACATGGACTTCGGCGGCTCAGCCCTCAATAAGTTCTATTCAAAAGGCAACAACAGAGGTCAGCATCGTGTGACATCTGATGTTTATGCCCTCGCTACAGCAATCCTCTTCCAGACACCTGTTCAGAATTTCGCTCTTGCTCCAAACAATATCACAGATGCTCCAGCATGGGCTATCGACTTCATGAAGAGCGTGCCTGTAGAGTGGAAGGATGTGAAGTTTATTGACGGCTACCCAGGCAAGTACATCATTCTTGCCCGTCAGACTAAGGACGGCAAGTGGTATGTTGCTGGTGTCAACGCAACAAAAGAGCCACTCAAGGTGAATATCCCACTTGCAATGTTTAATGCAGGACAGGAGGTTAAGCTCTATCTCAACGATGGCGTGTCAACAGCGAAAGTCAGCAAAAAGCAGTCAATGCTTGTGACAATACCATCTAATGGTGGCGTAGTTATTGAATAACATAGCCATTGCTAAAGGGAAGTTAAAGTGTAGTTAAAGGGACGAATGTCTGTATATGGTGTCGTCCCTTTAACTCCGAGCGAAGCGATAACTCTTCTTAAACTTCCCTTTAACTCCTCTTTAACTCCCCAACAAGTTAAGTGTGAGTGCCTTTTAAACCAAAAACTATAATAAAAGCAACATTATCTAAAGTGATAGTGTTGTTTTTTTTTTACCTTTGCAATCGTAACAATCAAAAAAACAGTTATGAAAAAAGATAACCTAATGAAAACAGCATCATTGCTATTTGTTTCTGCTTTGATAGGGACAAATGCCAGTGCTCAAGACCTTCCAACCATGGGATGGAGTTCTTGGAATACTTATGCGCTCAACGTCAATGAGACAACAGTAAAGGAGCAGGCAATGGCAATGAAGAAGAATGGCTTCCTTAAAGTTGGCTATAATCATATCAATATTGATGATGGGTATTTCGGAGGGCGTGATGCCAAGACTGGCAACCTCATCATAAACAAAAAACGCTTCCCTAATGGCCTCCAGACTATTGTCAAGTATATTCATGCTCTTGGCGAGAAAGCAGGTATTTATAGTGATGGCGGCAAGCACACTTGCGGCAGCTACCATGGTGGCGACAAAGATGGCGATGGAGTGGGGCTCTATGGCTACGACCAGCGCGACTGCGACTTCTTCTTTAAGGAGTGTGGCTTCGATTTCATCAAGGTTGACTTCTGTGGTGGTGTGTCTTACCACAACAGAGAAGGCCTCGACCTCGATGCAGAGAAGAGGTACAAGGAGATAGCGAAGGCTATCGCCAATACAGGACGTGACGATGTGCGTCTTAACATCTGCCGCTGGGACTATCCAGGCAACTGGGCGCATGATATAGCTACCAGCTGGCGTACTACAGGCGACATCAATGCTTCGTGGGGTTCAGTCAGGGACATCCTCCTTCAGAATCTCTACCTTTCAGCATATTGCTATGGTGGACATTTCAACGATATGGATATGCTTGAGGTGGGGCGCGGACTCTCAAAGGAGGAGGACCGCACGCATTTCGGCATGTGGTGCATCATGTCAAGCCCTCTTCTCATCGGATGCAGCATGAACGGCATGAATACCGAGACATCACTCCTCCTTCGCAATCCCGAACTTATCGCCTTGAATCAGGACCCTCTCCGCATTCAGGCTTATGTCGCTAAGCGTGTTGGCGATACTTATGTGCTTGTCAAGGATATTGAGACGCTCTACGGCAAGACTCGTGCCGTGGCATTCTTCAATCCGTCCGACAAAGCAGCAGAGATGAGCATCGACTTCTCTGAGATAGACCTTGCAGGCAATGTCAAGGTGCGCGACCTATATGAGAAGAAAGACCTCGACGATGCTTCAGAGTCTTTCTCTGTGAAGGTGCCAGCTCACGGCACACGCATCTACCGCTTCGAGGCGGAGACTCGTCTTGAGCGCACAGTCTATGAAGGCGAGACAGCATACCTGAGCCAGTATCAGGAAATCTTCAACAATCAAGCAAAGGAGACTGCCATCTATGAGTCCAATGCCGCGGCATCAGGTGGTATGGTAGCTGGATGGCTTGGCCGCAGAGCCGCTAACGACCTCCAGTGGCGAAACGTGTATAGCGACAATGGCGGTGAATACACTCTGTCAATTAAATATGTGTCGGGTGAGAGCCGCAGCATGACTGTCAATGTCAACGGCAAGGACATAAAGACATTGTCTTGCAATTCTGGCGGATGGGGTACTGTCGGCACACAGATGCTGAAGGTGACACTTTTGCCAGGCGACAACATTATCCGTCTCTACAACAAGTCAGGCTGGATGCCGAGCATCGACTGCATGCAGGTGAAGTCAACAACATCTGCGAAACCATTAGTTGTAGGTGTTGAGCGTGTTGAGATGAACCGCCAGAAGATGTCATCCGACACTAACTATTACTCTCTAAGCGGCAGGAGAATAGCCAAGCCTGTCAGTGGTGTTTATGTACATAACGGCAAAAAACATATCAAGAAATAAACAGATACAAAGTTTTTAAGATGAAATCAAATCTTTATACTTATGCTATCCTGGCGTTGGCGATGTGCGGAGCATCATCTTCAGCCTATGCGCAGGATGGAACAGAATGGGATAACCCCAAGATTTTCAGTGTGAACCGTGAGAAGTCACACACCACAGCCATTCCTATGTTATCGGCTGGCGATGTGACGAAAAACGACATCACCCTCTCTCCTTATTACCAGTCTCTCGATGGCAAATGGAAGTTCATGTGGGTGAAGCAGCCTTCTATGGCATCAAAGAATTTCTGTTCAAAAGATTTCAATGATTCAAATTGGACAGATATTGATGTCCCTGCAAGCTGGCAGATTTTTGGTCTTCATAACAATAAGAATTGGGATAAGCCTCTTTATTGCAATGTGGCATATCCATTCTCCTTCAATGAGTCAAATTATAGTGTTATGGCAGACCGTCCGGGATGGTTCATGTATAACAGCAATATGCCAAACCCTGTAGGCACATACCGTCGCACGTTCACCGTGCCTGCCGACTGGAAGGGACGTGATGTATATGTTCGCTTCAATGGTGTAGGTCATGGCTATTACCTTTGGATCAATGGGCAGCGCATAGGCTATAGCGAAGACTCTTATGTGCCTTCAGAGTTCAATATCTCCGAATATCTTACTGAGGGCGAGAACACCATTGCTCTGCAGGTGTATCGCTTCACCAGCGGTTCGTTCCTTGAGTGCCAGGACTATTGGCGTCTCACAGGCATCCAGCGTCATTGCTTCCTCTGGTCAGCTCCTAAGAGCCAGATTCGTGACTATTTCTTCACTACCGACCTCGACAAGACTTACACAGACGCAAAAGCTAATGTGAAAATCTCTCTCTCAAACTACGAAGGTGTGAAGGATGGAAGCGTTGAGGCTCGAATAGAGGAAAATGGCACCGCTATTGCAACTGCTTCTGCATCTGTCTCTTCTACTGGCGAGCTGTCAATAGACATGCCTGTCACTAACCCTAAGAAGTGGAGTGCTGAGGAGCCTAACCTCTATGACCTTGTGCTCACTCTTAAGGATGCGAAAGGTGCTACAGTCGATATCCGTGGTGGAAAGGTCGGCTTCAAGGAGGTTGAGATTCGTAACGACGGCGCACTCACCATCAATGGTAAGCGTATGGTGTTCCATGGTGTCAACCGTCATGACTTCAGCCCTATCAATGGTCGTGCCATCAGCGATGAGGAGATAGAGCAGGACATCATTACGATGAAGAAGCTCAACATCAACGCTGTTCGCACTTCGCATTATCCTAATGATCCAGTTTTTTATGACCTCTGCGACAAGTACGGTCTTTATGTCCTCGCTGAGACCGACATAGAGTGCCATGCTCACCAGAAACTGTCTTCTCTTGCACTCTTCCGCCCAGCTATGGTGGAACGTGCTGAGAATCATGTTCGCTGGATGCGCAATCATGCCTGTATCTTCATGTGGTCATTCGGTAATGAGTCTGGCGGAGGCGAGAATTTCAAGTATGTGGCTCAGGCAATCAAGGCTCTCGACAAGACTCGTCTCACACACTATGAAGGCAACAGCGATTATGCAGATGTGTCAAGCACAATGTATGCAAGCTACGAACACATAGCGTGGGTAGGTTCTTCCCGTCAGGGACAGAGTGGCCAGAAACCTCACATCCAGTGCGAAAACTCACACTCAATGGGCAACTCAATGGGTAATGTCCGTGATATGTTCGACTTGTATGAGAAGTATCCATGTCTCACAGGTGAGTTCATCTGGGATTTCAAGGATCAGGGTATTCTGACAAAGAGCAGCACTGGCAAGGAGTATTGGGCATACGGAGGTGACTTTGGCGATAATCCTAATGATGGCAACTTCTGTATTAACGGACTTGTAAAGCCTGACTGGAGTCTTACAGCAAAGGCGTATAATACAAAGAAGGTGTATGCACCTGTTGAATTCAAGAAATCGTCTAAGGGACTTTTCCTTGTGAAGAACAAGATGGCATTCCTCCCTACCGACACCTACGATATCTCTTGGTGTTTAGAGTCGGAGACTGGCTGCAAGGGTGTTCACAGGGCAGTGGAGATGTCGGTTGCTGCTGGCGATAGTGCCGTGTATGTCAACCCTGTGTCTGAGGCGTATGAGATTGATGACAAGAGCGACTATTTCATTCATGTCGTTGCTAAGCTTAAACATGACACACCATGGGCAAAAGCTGGATATATAGTTTCTGAAGAGAAGATTCCTTACCATGACGGTTCTTCAAAATATGAAAACTATGACTTTGCGTCACTTGCCGACAAACCTTCCATCGAAGTATCAGAGGAAGGGCAGACTATCACACTCTCTAACGACAAGTTCAAGGCAACATTCAACAAGACATCTGCCACACTCACAGGTTATGAGTTTGGCGGTGTGCAGATGATGAGCAAGGCTCTCCTGCTCAATGCCTTCCGCCTCCCAACCGACAATGACGGCTCACATGCTGCAACTTGGGATAACCTCGGACTCCGCAAGCTTACAGTTAAGGGTACTTCTGCCGAATACACTAAGAGTGAGGACGGCAAGACAGTAAATCTCACTCTCAACTCAATCTATACAGGTGCTGCTGGCACGACTTTCGCTGTTCAGCTCAACTTCATCGTTTGTGCTGACGGTGTCATCATGGTCAACTCTTTCATCAAGCCATCATGCACAGGCGTGGCAATACCAAAGCTCGGTTTCCGCCTCGAAATGCCAAAGGAGATGGAGGCTCTCAGCTGGTTTGGACGTGGACCTTGGGATAGCTACCGCGACCGCAAGGAGGCATGTCTTCCTGGCATCTACTCAAGCACAGTGACCGACCAGTATGAGGAGTATATCAAACCTCAGGAGCATGGCACAAAGCAGGATGTCAAATGGATGGCTCTCAGCGATGAGGCTGGCAACGGACTTCTCTTCGTGGCTCCCGACCAGATGGCGGCTTCTGCTGTGCATTTCCGCCCAGAGGATAACTATACCGATCGCAACAACCGCTCAAAGCATACCTACCAGTTCAAGACTTGCGCTACGACAGTAGTCAATCTCGACGCTGCAACTCGCGGACTTGGCAATAACAGCTGCGGACCTGATGTGCTCAGCAAGTACGAACTTAATGCTGCCAACACAGCTTTCCGCTTCTTCATCATGCCTCTTGCAAAAGACCAGTCAGCAGCTAAGATGGCTAAGGTTAAAATGCCTGTGTGTCAGCCTGTAGATTGCGAACGCCAGTCAAATGGTCGCATCAAGATGACAACAAAGACAGCAGGTGCTACAATATATTATAGTGTCGATGGCGGTGAGTATCAGAAATACACAACAGCCATCACTCATAATGACGCTTGCTCTGTCAAGGCATATTGTGTTGTCGATGGACTCATGGAGAGCCCTGTCATGACCTACAACTTCGACCTTTTCATCAATAAGGGGGCTTGGAAGCTTGTTAGCGCAGACAGTCAGCACAGCGGCAATGAGGCAAGACTTGCTTTCGATAACAACAACTCAACATTCTGGCACACAGAATACTGGGGAAGTGAGCCACGATGCCCTCACACTATCATTGTCGATATGGTGAAAATCTATGATGTAACAGCATTCACTTATCTCTCTCGTCAGGATGGTTCACAAAACGGTATGGTGAAGGCGTATGAGTTGTATTTCAGTCTTGACGGAAAGACATGGGGGCCAGCAGTTACTGGTGAGTTTAAGAATACCACATCTCTTCAGGTTGTGAAACTCTCTAAGGCTACTCCTGCTCGCTATTTCAAGCTTGTGGCAAAGAGCGAGATAAACAATAACGCTTGGTCTTCAGCTGCCGAACTTGGCATTCAGGCTAATGCCGACATCACAGCTATCGACGAAGTGAAGGTTGACCATTCAAGAGGTGAATCTGACGATTACTATACCCTTCAGGGTGTCAAGATTGCTAACCCTACAGTAAGCGGTGTGTACATCCACAACGGCAAGAAGGTTTTCATCAATCGTTTCATCTGATTGGTATCTGTCATAACCGTCATGCAGTCTGCATGACATTAAAAAAGCGTCTAAGTTGCCTTAGACGCTTTTTTTCGATTTGTACTGTTAAAGTGTAAACAAAAACATAAATCCACCCCAATTGTCATCCCCAAGCTTATGGTGTTGCTATTGGGAAGTTGAAGTAAGTGTCGGGGAAAGGCTCGTCCTTTAGGGTGAAGTGCCACCACTCGCAGTCGAGGGGCTTGAAGCCGTGGCGCAGCATCGCCTTTTGCAGGATCATGCGGTTGTCGTACTGCTCTTGAGTGATTGGCTTGCATGCACCTATATCCTGACCTGGCTGCACGTCGGGATGAGAGGCTAGGCCGAAGTAGTCGTAGGTACAGCCCATGTCAACCTCTTTCTCCAGCTTCATGTCGAAGAGGGTAAGGTCAACCGTTGAGCCGCGTGTGTGACCGCTCTTCTCTGCTACATATTCCTGTGGCACGATGACAGACTTGTCCAGCTCTGGATAGAAGTACTGCTTCATGCGCACATCGGTGGTGTCCTTTGCCCACGCCATGAAGAAATCCACGGCACACTGCGGACGGTAAGCATCGAATATCTTCAGTCGGTAGCCCTGCTTCACGAGGTCGTCGCTGACAGCCTTCAGCGAGTCGGCTGCCTGACGAGTGAGGATAGCCACAGGCTCCAAGTAGCCCGGTATGCGCTCACCGATGAAGTTATACGTACTGTAGTAGCGTATCTCAAGAATCACATCGGGTATGTGCTCAGAGATAAGTACAAACTGCGAGCTGTCCATCTCGGGAGCCGGTTTCTCTTCTTCGTCATTGCTGCACGCTGTGGCACAGAAGAGTGCCACCAGTGTGAATGCTATTAGATTTAGATATTTTCTCATTGCTCTTTTATTTTGGTTATTAAACTTTCGTAAGTTTGCAACTTGCTCGTTTTGGGGAGTTAAAGAGGAGTTATCGCTTCGCTCGGAGTTAAAGGGACATTTGTCTTGTCGGACATTTGTCACTTTAACTACCCTTTAACTTCTCTTTAACTACCCTTTAACTACAGGGGCAAGTGGAGCGAACTTGTATTTTATTTATTATCAAGAATATAGAGAACCTCGAAGAGCTCGGCGTAGCCAATTCAGAGAAATGTTTAGCAAGAGAGCCTTTAATTATTGAATTAATATGAATGTAGAGAATTGCTACTTGCCGTAGCATGACTCAAC
>JAKSLL010000067.1 GCA_024401215.1 Bacteroidaceae bacterium | reverse complement strand
TTAAATGCGCTTGTAGGAATAGCTTGAACACCATTCATTGTGATTGATTCCAAATTATTCTTAAATGTATCTGAGGTTCCTGCTAAAGAAGATATTGTAGTGATACCAGTTCCAAGTGTCAATTTTTTAACTTTGCAAGCAAAGAAAACCTCTTTTCCTAAACTTGTAACTGAATTAGGAATAGTTATTGAAGTAAGAGGAGTGCTACAACCATAACCGAGATATTTGAATGCTTTGTCGCCAATTGTCTTACATTTACTTGTTCCGCTGAATGTAACAGATGCAATGTAGTCACAATCGTTGAATGCTTCATCATTGATAGTGATTACGGAAGATGGTATTGTCAAAGATTTCAGTCCGTCATTGTCATAGAATGCCATTGCACCGATTTCCTGCAAAGATGATGGCAAAGTGATAGATGTGAGTTTGCTACCATAAAATGCAGAATGACCAATCTTAGTAATAGTGCTTGGAAGAGTGATAGAAGTGATTTTTTTACCATCAGTAGTGTTGAAAGCGTTATCGGCAATACCTACTACCGTGTATGTTACACCAGACTTGCTGAAAGAAGCAGGAATCTTAACATCTGTGTATGAGAAGCCCATGCCAGTAACGATAGCCTGTGAGCCCTTGAGCTTGTAGTTTACATACGCGCTTGCTCCATTCACGCCGCTTGGCATTTCGAAAGATTCGGCTGAAGCCCAGCTTTCACCCAAGAGTGTCTGTGCAAACGATGTTGCAGCAAATGTTGGTGACAGCAATAATGCTGCAGCCAATGACAATTGGTAAATTTTCTTCATAAATCGTTGAATTATTTGTTAAAATTATACTTACTGTTTAAATTTAAATAATGTGTACCGTCTCCTCGACACTATTTGTTCATCTGCTTTTTACCTCTATTTGTGTGTCTCGTTCGAACACAAAAGTAATAATTCGATACATAGAGAATGAAAATGAAAAATTCTCGTTGCAAATTTATCACTTTTTTTTCTCTCTTCATAGCGTTTTTTTACAAATAGTAATAATTTTTTACGAATGTTACATGGTTTCTTGCGTTAGGCAGACAAATAAGCGGTCTTAAATGGCAGAGGGAGGTGAAAAATTAAGAATTAAGTGTCTGTACAAAATTATTTCAAGCTGTACCGCCCAAACTTCAAACCGATGACGATGGGAGCAGATTTCACCATTGGCAGCTATGCCATCGGTGTATGCAACGAACTTCGTAAGGCTCTCAAAGGCCTCGTAGAGGAAAGCAACAGCAAGTAATCAGTCGCAACCGAGCGTTTCAGTTGTTTCAGTTTCAGTTCGATTTCAGAGGTTCAGTTATATTTCAAACCCTCTTTTATAACATTCATAACTAATTAATAATAAGTATGTTATGTAAGGAGTGGGGAAGGGTTGCACCCCTCGAAAATCAACTGAAACAACTGAAACTGAAACGCTTGGTCAACTTAATTTTTCATCTAAAAAGCTTTATATCAATGATTTACGATATTACAAAAAGACTGCTCCAGCCATGCCTAACCTTGGCAGAGGCCTTGCAACGAAATGCGTGTTTAGGAAAAACAAGGGCCCTGTATAAGAAAAACACGAATCGAGATTTAATTAAATAATACAAGTTTCGCTCCACTTGCCCCTGTAGTTAAAGGGAAAGGGAAGTTAAAAGAGAAGTTAAAGGGAAGTTAAAGAGGAGTTAAAGGGACGAATGTCCGTGTATGGTATCGTTCTATAGAGTCACTAAAGTTTCTAGAGATGCTAGAGTTTCTGAGAAGTTAAAGGGTAGTTAAAGTGACAAATGTCTGACATGGCAAACGTCTCTTTAACTCCGAGCGAAGCGATAACTCCTCTTTAACTCCACTTTAACTCCTAAAAACGAGCAAGTTGCATACTTGTGAAAGTTGAATTAATAAACGATATATGAAAAATGAAAGGTTGATAGGAATGTTGCATGATTTTTAGTGACAACATGACTTCTCGGATGGATTTGCATGCAAAATGCTCCGCATGGTGTCCTTCCCTTCGGGGGAGTTAGGGGGCTTAGCTTATTGCTCCCCAGTTGATATTGCTCTTTCTGAGTTCGCGCAGATGATTCCAGAGTATGTTGTTAAGCTGGTTGCGCTCCTCGGGGTCGCTGTCGATGACCTCCTGTGCGGTGTTGCGTGCTATGGTGAGAATCTGTCCGTCGCGTGCGAGGTTTGCTATCTTGAGGTCGAACGCCATGCCCGACTGCTGCGTGCCTTCAAGATCGCCCGGCCCACGCAGTTTGAGGTCTTGTTCGGCAATCTCGAAGCCGTCGGTGGAGTCAACCATAATCTGTATGCGCTTGCGAGTTGTCTCGCTGAGTTCGACCTTCGACACGAGTACGCAGTAGCTCTGGTCGGCGCCTCTGCCCACACGCCCTCTGAGCTGGTGGAGCTGGCTGAGGCCGAAGCGTTCGGTGTTTTCTATTATCATGACCGAGGCGTTAGGCACATTCACCCCCACCTCGATGACTGTGGTGCTGACGAGGATGTGTGTCTCGTGGTTGGCGAAACGCTGCATCTCAGCATCTTTCTCTGCTGGTTTCATCTTGCCATGCACTTTGCTGACTTTGTATGCAGGGAAGGCTGCCGAGATTTCGTCGTAGCCTGCCTCAAGGTCTTTCATGTCCATCTTCTCTGTCTCCTTGATGAGCGGATAGACTATGTAAATCTGTCGTCCTATCTGCAGTTCACGATGCATGAGTGCGTAGATCTTGCTGCGGTGGGAGTCGTACATGTGGACAGTATGTATTGGCTTGCGTCCAGGCGGAAGTTCGTCGATGATGGACACGTCGAGGTCGCCATAGAGTGTCATGGCGAGGGTGCGCGGTATAGGTGTGGCAGTCATGACCAGCACATGAGGGGGTGTGGAGTTTTTCATCCATAGCTTGGCTCTCTGCGCCACTCCGAAGCGGTGCTGCTCGTCGATGACAACGAGCCCGAGCTGGTGGAACACCACTTCGTCTTCTATCACGGCATGTGTGCCGACGAGTATGTGTATCTCCCCAGTAAGCAGGTCGTTGAGGATTTTCTGTCGTTTCTTTCCCTTGATGGTGCCTGTGAGCAGTTCTACGCGTATGTTCATGTCGCCCAGGAACTTGCGGATGGTCTCCACATGCTGCTCGGCGAGAATCTCGGTAGGTGCCATGATGCATGCCTGGCAGTTGTTGTCGAGTGCTATGAGTGACACCATGAGTGCCACGAGTGTTTTTCCTGAGCCTACGTCGCCTTGCAGGAGTCTGTTCATCTGTCTGCCCGACTTCATGTCAGCGCGTATCTCTCTGATGACTCTCTTCTGCGCTTCTGTGAGCTGGAAAGGGAGGTGACTGTGATAGAATGTGTTGAAGTTGTCTCCGATGGTGTTGAAGAGTATGCCGCGATAGCGCAGCTGTCGGTCTTTGGCGTATCGGAGAATGTTGAGCTGCACGTAGAAGAGCTCCTCGAACTTGAGTCGCAGCTGAGCTTGTCGGAGGAGGTCGGGCGATGCAGGGTAGTGTATGTTGCGCACAGCATCGTTGTAGGACATAAGTCCATGCTTGGCTATGATGTAGTCGGGGAGAGTCTCAGGAAGTGGCTCTTTGAGCAGCTTGAAGAGGTTGGCGGTGAGTTTTGCCATGCCTGAGGATGTGAGTCCGCTGCGTTTCATCTTCTCGCTGGTGTTGTAGCTTGGACAGAGCCCTTTGAAGAATGTGGGCTGTGTGTCGTGTCCGTCTTGCAGGTTTGGATTGTTGGGGTTGACGGACGATGTGCCTGTGGCGGTTGTCTGCTCGAAGAGGTCGCCTGTGGTGCGTGCCTCGTATCTTACGCTCTCAGGCGCTTTCTCTATCTCGGGGTGTGCTATCTGCAGGTGTCCGTTGAAGACACCCGGCTTGCCGAAGACGATGTATGACTTGCGGCATTCGTAGTTCTTCACGGCATATTTTATGCCTTGGAACCAGATGAGGTCGATGACGCCTGTGGAGTCGGAGAAATGTGCTATGAGTCGTTTGCCTGCACCTTCGCCCATACTCTCGAACGAGAGAATCTGTCCGCAGAGCTGCACATACGGCATATTGCCGTCGATGTCGCAGATTTTGTATATGCGACTGCGGTCTATGTACTTGTAGGGATAGTAGGAGAGGAGGTCGCCAAGTGTGCTGATTGACAGCTCTTTGGCGAGAAGTTCTGCTCTGTTAGGCCCTACGCCTTGCAGGTATTTGATGTCTTGTGTGAGTATGTTGAAATCGTGAGGCATAGTGATGTTGGTGGATGGAGGCTGCTGGTGCTGGGTGTCTATCTCTTGACAACTCTGTCGCCAAGGCGTTTGACAAGCATTTTCTGTATTTCTTTTAGTTCCATGCAGCGCTTGAGGATTTCAGTCATCTTGTCGATGTCGTTCTTCACCTCAGGGAGTGTGAGCTGTGACTTGCAAAGCTTGAGTTCCTCGTCGATGATGCTGTTTTTGTAGTCGAGGAGCAGGTGTGATATCTCCTGTCCTGTGAGTTGCTCAGGAGGCGTGAGCAGCTGGTTCATGCTGCTGAGCTTATATCTGTCTTCAGAGATGTCGGCTGCCTCTCTGCTTATCTCCTCGTCTTGATTGTTGATGAAGAATCGGCATGCTGTGAAGCCCTCGTTATGTACGTTTTCCATCGCCATGGTGAGCATTCTGCGATACAGAGGAGAACGGAATTCGAGCCTGTCGTATTCGAGGTCGCTTGCCACATATTCGATGAGTGTCATACTGATAGGCTCCCCTTCGGCGTTCTCGCCCTCAATGAGCTGTTCGCCATAGCGCACAATGATGGTCATGATGAGCTGTTCGATGCCAATGAGCTGCTTCTCTGAGAGATTCTCGTTTGGGGTGAGGGCGGCTTTCGGTATGAACTGCTGTTCAGGAGGGAATGGTGGCGGTGTGACAGCCTCCCATGGATACTCCTCATTCGCTGTGGCATGCACGTTGTCGGCGGCAGGAGCTGCGGATGGTGATGCGGCAGAGTCGGTAGTGTCGTTTTGCGACGTATTGGCTGCTGCCGGTGTGGACTGTCCTGCTGCCGGTGTGGATTGTCCTGCTGTTGCCTGCTGTTTCCCTTCCTCCTGTCTGCGTAGCCTATTCTCTTGTCGCTCTCTTTCTCGCTGCGCTTCGAGACGCATCTGGTTGAGTATCTCTGAGCGGTTGGCGTTGGTGCTGCGCAGAAGCATGGCCTCGTCCATGTTGAGGCGTTCGGCGCATTCGTGTATGAAGGCTGCTCGCCGCAGTTCGTCAGGAATTACGGCGATGCTCTTTATTATGCTTTCTGTGAGATTTGCTCGCTTGACAGGGTCGCCCTTGCTGCTGCTGAGCATGAGGTTTGTCTTGAAGAGTATGAAATCCGTCTGGTGGGAGTTGACATACTCCTTGAACTCCTGAGCGTTGTGTTTGCGTGAGAAGCTGTCGGGGTCGTCACCATCGGGCAGGAGGAGGATTTTCACGTTCATGCCTTCAGCAAGGAGCATGTCGGTGCTTCGTGTTGCCGCATGAATGCCTGCCTCGTCGCCGTCATAGATGAGGGTTATGTTCTGTGTGAAGCGGCGAAGGAGTGCCACCTGTGCTTCGTTGAGTGCTGTACCTGAGTTTGCCACAACATTCTCAATGCCGCATTGATGCATGGCGAGCACGTCGGTGTAGCCTTCGACCATATAGACGTGGTCTTCCTTGGAGATGGCTCTTTTGGCATGATAGATGCCGTAGAGCTCTTGTGCCTTATGGAAGATTACGGAGTCGGGTGAGTTGACATATTTCTGTGTGACACCCTTGGTGGCGGCGTCGAGTTTGCGTCCGCCGAAAGCCACGATTTTTCCGCTGACGGTGAACCATGGGAAAATGGCTCGTCCGCGGTAGCGGTCGTAGATGCTTTTGTCATCACGCTGAACGCAGAGTCCTGTGCTGACGAGATATTTGGTGTTATAGCCTTTTGCCTTTGCTTCGTTGGACATGGCGTTAGGACTGTCGAGGCAGAATCCGAGTCGGAATTTCGCTATTATGTCGTCACGAAATCCACGGCTTCGGAAGTAGGCGAGGCCTATTGCGCGTCCGTCCTGATTATTCATCATGGTCTGATTGAAGTATTTCGCAGCCCATTCGTTGACAGCGAACATACTCTCACGCTCGCTCATTGCTTGTCGCTGTTCGTCGGTGAATGTCTCTTCTTCAATCTGTATGCCGTATTTCTTTGCGAGGTGGCGCAGAGCATCGTGGTAGGAAATCTGCTCCATCTCCATGACGAAATGCACGGCGTTGCCTCCCTTGCCGCAGCTGAAGCATTTGCACACTCCTCTGGCAGGTGATACAGAGAAAGACGGTGTCTTGTCGTCGTGGAAAGGGCACAATCCTTTGTAGCTCGTACCAGCACGCCGCAGAGTGACATAGTCGGAAACAACTTCGACGATGTCGGCGGAATCGATGATGCGGTCTATGGTGGATTGTGGAATCATGTGAGAGGCTTGGAGTGTAGATTTACTAGGTCTTCTAGATTGTCTAGTTTTTCAAGAGCTTCTAGGTCTTCTAGTTTTTCTAGAGCTTCTAGCTCTTCTAGAGTTTCTAGTGCTTCTAGCTTTTGCTTATTTCTTTGAGTTAGGATAGACAAGCACTTCGCTCTTTACGATGTTTGGTTCAGAGACGAGGCGTGCCTCCTTGATTTTCTTGAGATATTCGCTTGCCTCTTCGTAGGTGGCAAAATCACCTATGCGGCAACGCCAGTTTGGTGACTCAAAGTCGATGTATGCCTCGAGTTCAGGGAATACATTTGTCACTTTAGCCCCTGCACGGCGAGCGTTTGACTTGTCTTTTGTTTCGCTTCCGCCCCAGAACACCTGGATGCGGTATCCACGGGCTCTGACCTTCTTGCCTGTCTGGATGCCAGGACCGTCATCTTTCTCTTTCTTCTCAATGACGAGCTGCTTTTTGCCGTTCACAATATCGTTGAGACGGGAGTCTTGGTGTACTGTCACTATGCCTTGGCCCGCAACTTTGCTGGTGAGATGCTCTGTGAATGTCTGGGCAGACATGGTGATTGTACATAATAGAATGGTGAGTGTGAAAAATAGCAATCGTTTCATTTGGTAGATATTGAAAGTGTTGTTTTTTAGATGGCTAGATTTTCTAGATTTTCTAGACCTTCTAGGTCTTCTAGATTTGCAATAAAAGTCAAAAGACGGCGGTATGTTTGCCGCCTGTCTTTCGACTTTGTCTTATTGACTAGCCCCAAGCATCGATGATGCCCTTGAAGTCTGCAGCCTTGAGAGAAGCACCGCCGATGAGACCACCGTCGATGTCTGGCTTAGCGAAGAGCTCAGGAGCGTTAGAAGCCTTGCAAGAACCACCGTAGAGGATAGAAGTCTCAGCAGCAGCCTCAGCACCGTAAACCTCAGCAACGCAAGAGCGGATGTAAGCGTGGATCTCCTCAGCCTGGTCAGCTGTAGCAGTCTTGCCTGTACCGATAGCCCAGATTGGCTCGTATGCGATGATGATGTTCTTCCACTGCTCAGCAGAGAGGTGGAATACAGAACCAGCGAGCTCAGCCTTTACAACCTCGTTCTGCTTGTTAGCCTCGCGCTCCTCGAGAGACTCACCGATGCAGAAGATAACCTTGAGGCCGTTAGCGAGAGCGAGCTCAACCTTCTCCTTGAGAATCTCTGGAGTCTCAGCATAGTACTCACGACGCTCAGAGTGACCGAGGATAACATACTCAGCACCAGTTGACTTAACCATCTCAGCAGAAACCTCACCTGTGTAAGCACCAGATGCCTTGTTTGCACAGTTCTCAGCAGAGAGCTGGATGCAGCTGCCCTTGATTACCTCAGCAACAGAAGCGAGGTGGATGAATGGAGTGCCGATGATAACATCGCAGTTAGGGTTCTTAACAACCTCTGTGAGCTCCTTAGCAAGAGCGATACCTTCCTGGAGATTCTTGTTCATCTTCCAGTTTCCTGCAACAATTTTCTTTGCCATAATAAAGTGTTTATTAAAAAGTTAAACTATATAGTTTTTGTTATGAATTTACGAGTTACGTTGTGTGCATGCCGCTTGACAAATTGGTTAATCGACTATCCGATTTTTGATTTTCGATTATTAGATAATCCAAGCAATCGACAAATCGATTATCAATCAATCGCCCAAACCACCAACACCCCAAACCACCAAACCACTATCTCTCCAGCAAAGCGGCAAATTCCTCTTCGTCGGGGAGGTTGTAGTTGCTGTATTTCTTGATTATCACTCCGTCTTTCAGTACAACAAGACCTGGGTTGCCTCTGACAATAGTTTTCAGGAGACGGTCTTCGGAGATGAAATATTCGTATTCGGCACCTGTGTGCTCAGTCCAGTAGAATTGGGCTTTCTCTTCTGACGATGCTGTTATGCAGTAGAAATCCAGTCCTTCGTCATTGCATCTGTCGTAGATTTCGTTGACTTTGTCTATGCATCCCTCATCTGCCTTTGTGAGGTCGGGGATGATGAGCAGGAATGTGAGCCCTGGAGTTTCGACGATGTCCTCTGTTATGTCCTCCTCATCGGAGTCGAAGACAAAGAAGTCGGTAGATGCGTTGGTGTTGTCTGATTGCAGCGGTGTGCGCTTTGTCTCGACGTATGTCCATGTAGAGTCAGGGTCGTCATCTTCAGCATCAAGTTCGATGGTCTTGCCATCTTTCTCGTATATGATTTTGATGTCGTATTTCTGCTCCCCTGTTCCTGAGACGGCGTCTTTGAGGCTTGTCCCGACCTTGTAAGGGCGGAAGTCAATCTGTGGCAGGCAGATGACGCAGTAGATGGCGAAACCTATGATGAAGCACATCGAAAAGAGCGATACGAGCCATTTTATGCTTGGCCCGATGAAGTTTATCTGAAGTCGGCTGTATTTTGCCACAGTTACGGCAGCTGCCATAAGCACGATGTTCTTAGCAAGCGTTGCTCCGTTGCTCAGTATTATTGCATCGCCGAAGCATCCGCAGTCAGACACAGGGTTGGCGATAGCGATGTAGGCTGTTAGAAGTGTCATGAAGCCCATAAACACCACGGTGACTTTTGATGTCTTTGTGCGCGCTATTCCAAACAGGATGTATATGCCAAGAGTAAATTCAAAGAACGCAAGTAAGACAGCGCATCCAAGCAGAAACTTCTCTGGGAGTGAGAACCACAGCATAGACGCGACATAGTCCTGCAGCTTGTAAACTGTGCCAAATGGGTCGTTCGCCTTGATGAAACCGCTAAAGATGAATGTTGCGGCGAGCAGAACACGGCATGCGTTTACCACAATCTTCAATGCTGTCATCTTGTTCACCTTCATCCTTCTGCGCCTTCTGTGAGTTTTATGAGTCCGAAGACGGAGTAGTTTATCATGTCGAGGTAGTTGGCGTCAATGCCTTCAGAGATGAGCGTCTCTCCTCCGTTGCCCTCAATCTGCTTTGTGCGGTAGAGCTTCATGAGTATGAGGTCGGTATAGCTGCTCACCCTCATTGAGCGCCATGCCTCGTCGTAGTCATGGTTTTTGCGAATCATAAGTTCGAGAGCTGTCTGTGCGTACTTATCGTAGTACTCCATTGCCATGTCTGCGTTGATATCCTCATTTTCCGCATACCCAAGTTCGAGCTGGATGAGTCCTACTATGCCGTAGTTCACTATGGCTTGAAATTCGGGGAAGATGCCTTCGCCAACGAGCGACACGCCTTTGACCTCAAGGCTGCGTATGCGGTTCGCCTTGATGAAAATCTGGTCGGTTACTGATGAAGGACGCATGATGCGCCAGGCTGCTCCGTAGTCGTGCAGCTTCTTTGAGAAGATGTCACGGCATCCAGCCATTGCCTGCTTGAATTGCTCTTGAGTGTTCATTTCTTTTTAGAAGTGTTGCCTAAATAAGTGCAAAGTTACAAAAAAACGTATGCTCTTAAAAGAAAAATTGGTAAATTTAGTCTTTGGGGCATTATAAAAGCAAAAAACGGAGGCGCCAAGCGTGTGCTTGATGCCTCCGTTTTTCATATTCAGTACGATAAAGAAGCTTATGGAGTCTGCCTGGATTATGAAGTTTTAATCTTCTGTCCAAGGCGGAGAGTTGATGTCGCTTTGATGCCGTTGAGCTTGCAGAGCTTGTCAACTGTTGTGCCGTGTCGGCGTGCAATAGCATAGAGAGTGTCGCCACTCTTTATTGTATAAGAAGCAGACTTCTGTGATGTCTTTTTCTTATTAGCATTTGCTGAGTTGTTGTTTCTTCTCTCAGCAACTGCTGCTGTTGCCTGCTCCTGTGTGAAATCGCTGCTGTTTGTTTCGCCCGCAGAGGATGTGCTGTAGTTTGCAGCAAAGCCGTTTTCTGATTCAATGCGATTAACAGTATTTATTGTAGCAGAAGCTGTAGCCTCCTTTGTGATGGCTCCTGTTGTGATTGAGTAAGTATCGCCTGTAACATCCTGGTTTTCGAAGTCGAACATGAATGCAGGGTTGATAGCTTCGCCAAGGAGACGAGTCTCGAAATGAAGGTGTGAACCTGTTGAGCGTCCGGTGTTACCACCGAGGCCGATTGGCTCGCCAGAACGTACAATCTGTCCTTCTTTCACAATCTGCTTGCTCATGTGTCCGTAAACAGTCTCGAGACCATTTGGATGGCGTATTACGAGGAAATATCCATAGCCATTAGCATCGTAGCGGCAGATGCGAACTTTGCCGTCGAATGCAGAGCGGATAGTATCGCCGATATAAACCTTGACATCGATACCTTTGTGCATACGTCCCCATCGAGGACCAAAGTTTGATGTCACCTTGCGGCTTGTAGTAGGCATTGAAAAGCCTCTGAGGTCAATCTTGAAGTTTGCTGGCACATGTCCGCCGCACTTTGCTACGGCTCCTGTCCAGTCGGTATAGATGTCAGATGCAGGGTTCTCAAGGTCAACATTAGAGAATGTCGCCGTGTTGTGAAGCTTTACATTGTGTACATCTTTCATTCTTTTATCAGAAGGCGCCTGTCTTGCAATGAGGTCCTGGGCGAAAGAGCCTGCAGTAACCATTGTCAAGAGCGCTGCTCCCAATATTCTTTTGATAGTCAAAATTTCCATTGGTTCGTTTTGGTTAGAAGTTAATAGATGTTTTTCTCAGAATGGTTCTTTAATTGTTAGCGCGTAATACTTTAATATCTTTCTTCTTTTTTCACCTTTTAAGCCGAATTGCGGCTTTAATATTCATCGTTAGCGTACAGATACTGGAATACTCCTGGCGTATAATCAAAGATTTCTTCTGGTTTGAAAAAGCGGTTTAGTTCGATTACAGCATTCTCTGGCGAGTCGGAGGTGTGTATGATATTCTCTTGGAAGCTCATACCGAAGTCTCCGCGGATTGTACCTGGGGCAGCCTTGCGAGAGTTTGTGCTGCCTGTCATGGAACGAACAGTTTCAACAGCGTCAACGCCTTCGTAGCAACAGCATACAACAGGAGATGCCATCATCGAATTTTTGATGCGCTGGAAGAATGGCTTGCCAGCGAGGTGTGAATAGTGTTCGTTGAGCAGTTCGTCGGTGAGCTGCATCATCTTCATGCCTGCAAGGCGGAGGCCTTTGCGCTCAAATCTTGCTGTTACTTCACCGACAAGTGCGCGCTGTACTGCACCTGGCTTCAAAATTACGAGAGTTTTCTCCATTGTTGTTAAATTCGCTTATTGATTATTGTTCTGATGCCATCGACTCTGCTGTAAACAAAAAGTGCCGATTTCTCAATAATTGATGCAAAGATAAGAAAAATGAATGTTTCTAACAAAAAAGAAAGCATTTATTTGTGTTTTTTTTTACATATCAAGGCATTTTCTTACTTCTGCCTCGACAGAGGTAAGTTTTGCTTTGCAGATTTCAACGAGTTCTTTAGCCTCTTTGATGTTTGAGGCTAAAGCATCGATACTCATCTCGCCGCTCTCTATTTTCTTCACAATCTCCTCTAATCGGGTGATTGCCTGTTCGTATGTCATCTCCTTTTTCATGTTATGTGTATTTTGTCCTATTTCTGTTGTCTTTTCAAGCTGCTCTCGTTGTAAAGTTGCTCCGTGGAGGGGTGAAGTGGAGCTATCGCTTCGCTCGGAGTTTAAAGGGTGTTTGTCATATACGGAAATCTGTCCCTTTAACTCCCCTTTAACTTCTCTTTAACTTACAGCACCTTTGATTTAATAATTCCGTTAGCTAAAGTTGTCTCTATCTCGTCGCCTTCTTTCACTTCGTCTGTGCTTTGTATAGCTTTACCATTTATTCTTGCTATACTGAATCCGAGGCGCAGGATGCGTTCAGGGCTGGCGCTTTCGATTTTGTTGTGAGCGAGTTCGATGCGCTGTTTCTCTTTGTCAACAGCTATAAGAGACGTCATTTTCAATGTGCCCTCGAGTATTGTCGTTGCATTTCTCGCCCTCTCGATCATCTGGATGCTTGCTCTTGCCATGTCGGCAGAGATTCTGCTTATGCGCAGGTTTGCGTTTGCCTTTGAAGTGGCGAAGAGCAGTGGGAGCTTGCTGGTCATAAGCTTCAGGCGTGCTGATTCGCTGTCGAGCATGGCGCAGGCGACATTAGTGAGCCGAGCTGAGAAATCCTCCACCATGTCGAGTTCTTCCTCCTGGTGGTGTATGAGAAACTCTGCTGCGGCAGTTGGAGTCTTGACTCTTGTGTGTGATATGAGGTCGATGACAGTATCGTCGCGCTCATGTCCGATGCCTGTGATGACTGGCAGAGGGAACTGCGCCACATATTCTGCAAGCAGGAGCTTGTCGAAGCCGCTGAGGTCAGATGTGGCTCCTCCTCCTCTGATGATGACTACAGCATCCCAGTCGTCAAGTTCGGCGGCAATCCTGTTGAGAGCGTCGATGATGGTGCGTTCCACATCTTCTCCCTGCATGGTGGCAGAAAAGAGCTTCGTCTTGAAAGCCAGGCATCTCTTGTTGCTGTTCAGCTGATTGCAGAAATCTCCATAGCCGGCTGCTGATGCGGAGGATATCACGGCAATCCTTTGCAGATTTCGTGGAAGCGGCAGCTCCTTATTCATGTTGTCAACTCCTTCCTCCTTGAGTTGGCGTAGTATATCTTCCTTCCTTTTTGCTATGTCGCCGAGAGTGTATGTGGGGTCAATATCTACGATGTTGAGAGAGAATCCGTATAACTCGTGGAAGGTTATTTCTACTTTCACCAGCACTTGCATGCCGTTTGAGAGTGCCTGTCTTGTGGCGCGTTCGAATTTAGGCCTTATTACTGCCCACTTGTTTGCCCATATCTGCGCTCTCGCTTTGGCTTTAAGGCTGTTTCCACTTTCGTCTTTCTGTACGAGCTCCATGTAGCAATGGTGGCTGTCGCGCAGGTCGCTGATTTCTGCGCAAACCCAGAACTGGTCATACATGGTAAGTTCCAGAGCCTGCCTTACAAGGTTGTTGAGTTCGTAAAGTGTGAGGGTGTTATTCATATTTTTGGTCTTTTGCCTGTTAGTATATGACAAAAAGTGCAGTAGTCGCGTTCGATATGGCTCAGTTCGTATTGCTCGATGCTGAGCGAGAACCGTTGCGGCATGTCGTCAAGTGCGAAATATGTTTTCAATAGGCAGCACATATTATATGCCATGTCATTGCTTCTTTTGAGAATTATGGTGTAGCACTTCCGTACAAGTGAATTGTCATCAATCATTCTTAGTTCTTTGAAGAGAATGAAATAAGCTATTGGCGTCTGTGCCTTGAGCAGGACGGACAGGCGCGTTGTTTCGCTGTCGATGTGAAAGGCGCTTAGCATGGAGAGAATCAGCTGTTCGGTGTTCAGCAGCGGCATCATCATATTGCAGATTTTGGCGAGCGACTCCTTATTTGTCTCGCTTAAATGTTGGTAGATGGCTTCCGTATGCTCGTTGTCGAAAGTCAAGGTGCCGTCTTTTACAAGATGGTCGGCAGCTATCACGCAGCTGATGAATGCCTGTCTCCTAAATATAATAAGGTGTAGGAGTGTCTCCCAAAAGATATCATTGCAGAGATTGGTGAGCACATCATTGCGCAGCACCAGTTCCATCTTCTTCAACTCCGAACTGCTAAGGTGCTGGAGCATAAGGTGCATGCTTTCCCAGTCTTTGTTGTCGATATGTCTGAGTGCCTGTTCTTTGCGTGTCATCATAAGAATCTATCTTGTTAGTGAGAATTTCATGCTTACACCAAAATCGGCAGTCGTCGTCGGATATGATGACTGGGAGACGAGTGGTATGTTCTTCTGCCAGTCGAGGAATCCTGAGAGCGTGAGCAGCTTGGAGAATGTGTAGTCGGCGGTTACCGCCAGTTTGTATGCTGTCGAACCGCTTGTTGCCGTTGTCACGGCAGTTTGTATGTTGCGGTTGAGGGCATTCTGCATTCTGTAAGAGAAGTCGGCACGAATGTTAAGGTCGTGGCTTATGCCTGTCGTTCTTGACTTGCTGCTGTTGCTTTTGCTGCTTGTCTCCTCTTCCTCATTCTTCTTTCCGTTCTTGGATTTTGCAGCTTTCTTCTTTGCCTCTGGGCTTTGGATAGACTTAGCGCCGAAGAGGTTGAGGTCTTTTATCTTATAGCCCATTCCGATGACAATGTCGTTGGAGAAGTTTTCTGTGAGCGCCACGCTTGTCATTGAGAGGTTGAGGGTGCGTGTCTTTTTGTATTCGAGCTTGGCTGTCATGCCGCTGAGGAATGTCATGTCAACACCGATGAGTGGTGCGAATGACTCGTTGATGCTTACAGTTGACACATTATACATAGAACTTGGAACAGGATTGCCTGTAGTGACATCCTTGACGAATCCCATGTCGCCCATATACTCCATGAAGCTTGAGTATGAGTTGTAAGCTCCGATGTTGAACACGCTCTTGTAACCGTGGTTGATGTTGAAGCTCTTGAAATGCTGTCCGAACCATGGCACCATCTTTGTGATTCCGCTGTACTTGACGCTCCAGTTTGGCATCATCCTTGCGAAGGCAGGGAAAATGTCGAGAGGTGTGCTGATGGCGTTGCCACCGCAGTATGCGGAGAGGAAAGCAGGTATCATAACGTCGGCAGAATAGAGATCCACGCCGCCGTTCTCTTTGTTGTAAGGCTTGCCCTCCCATGCTTGTCCTGCAGCTGCAGGGTATGTTGTCGCCTCGTATTTCTTCTCAAGGCGAGATTGTATCACAGGCATGTTGTCAAGGAACTTCTTGAAATACTTGGAGTGATAATTGTTGTTTATGTTTCCTCCTGTATCGAAAGCAGAAGAGGCAGAGATGATGGTCATGTTGAAGCTTCCGCTTTGTGTGCGTGGCATTCCTGCATACATGAACTGCACACTCTGTGTCTTATTCACGGTGCGACTTGCAGAGACGTCAATCTTGAAATCCTTGAACGGCTCAATGGTGGCTTTAAGCTGGAGGTCTTCCATAGTGGCGGACGATGCAGGGGTGGTGATGTTGGAGTCGTTCTGCATCAGCCATCCGTTGCGGGCAGCCTTTGATATGTAGTCGTCGCTTATGGCTCCGAAGGCGAAGTCGAGACCAGGGGAGAGCATTCCGTTGATGCCTTTTTGACCGAACGCATCGCCGACCTCAGTTCTGAAACCAGGGAGAGTGAGGGCGTAAGTGTTGCGGTATGAAAGGCTGATATTGCGTAGCGACATCATTCCACGGGCTATGACTTGGGCTGTCTTGTACCAAGAAAGCTTGTCGAGAGGCTCCTTTGTCGTGACAGATATCTTGACAGGGATGGTGTCTCTATTTTTTATCTTTATGGTATTGGCATCTACCTTTGAATACCTGAGGTTGTAAGTCTTGCCTTCAATGGTTGTAGCTTTCACTATGATGCGTGACGAATTCTGACCGTGTTTGATCTGAGTGGAAGTGGAGTCGTTGAGAGTGACCTCTTTTGTGAATCCTTTCTTCTTCTTGCTGCTGGCAGTAGCCTTGCTCTTAGGGGCGTTCTTGTCAGCATTCTTCTTGTCTGGGTTGTCGGCGCTCTCTTCGCTCTGCTCTTTCTTGCTTGTCTTCGTCTTCTTGTCATCCTTGGAGTTTTTAGAGCTTGAACTGTTATTGTTCTTCTTGTTGTTTGAGAAGCGCTTCTCTGTGTCGGCAAGGAATTTCCACTTCTTGTAGAGTGTCTCCATGTTGATTTTGCCGTTGACATTCATCGTGCGGTTAGACACGATGGTGTTGCCAAGGCTTGTGCCGTCTTCAAGCTCCTGGCCTCTTGTCCAGTTGTAGTTGCTGCTATATGAAGCATCAGCTGTCACCCAGTCAAGAATAGGTATCTTGTTGAGAGGCACTTGATAAGAACCTGTGAATGAACTCTTATATGTCAGAGGACGTCCGAAAGAAGCGAGACTTCGCTTTACGGAATCCTTCCACATGCTGTACTCGTCAGGGTAGAGGTCTTTGTTGACTACGCAGTATGGCTCCTCAATCTCTGCATGTGTGGATGATGTCCATGACATTTTGAGAGCCTTGAAGATGTCCCATTTCACTGTGAGGTCGCGATTCCAGAGGAACTGCTCAGAGAAAGTGACAGGAAGTTTTGTTCCAGAATCTATGTCGCGTTCCTGGAATTCGTAGTAATTGCGTGTGATGTCGGTGTTGAACGACAGGTTCTGTGGCAGCCATTGCAGGTTCTGTGCCTTGACAATGTCGAGCCACTTTGACTTGCCCTTCAATTTCTTGAACGGTTCCCATGCCTTGAACTTAGGAGAATAGTTGTATGACATGTTAAACTTCCAGTTCTCTTCGTTCTCGTACATCACAGTCTCTCCTGTCTTATACTTTTGACTGTAGCTGTAGCTGAAAGCAAAGTTTGCTGGGTCGATAGGCAGTGGCTTTATGCTTTGATACCCTGACTTCCAGTTAGAGAGCGAGAAGTTCTTGTTTTTGACGATGGATTCCGTGAGTGACTTCAAGGAGTCTTTTGCCGCCTGTGTCTCGCACTCGCTGAAGGCGTCGCTGAGAAGCATGTCGGTGTCGAATGGGTTGTATTTTGGCGATAACTTCTGCCATGAATATGAGTAATAAAGCGGGAGGCTCATCTTCCATTTCTCAGGGAACATCTTGCCCAGTTCAAACTGGGTTGTTATGCTCCATTCGTAAAGGTTGTCGTCGCGTCGTTCGTTGACGCCTTCTTCAAGACCGCCGAAACCTGCTGTCTCAACATGTCCTGTCATATTTATCGAACCTATGTCGGAAAGCTGTACGTTGAGGTTGCCCTGAGCAGCCCATCCGCCTTCGTTGCTGTAATCCTGCATGCGGAGTTCATTCACCCACACCTCGACACTTCCTGTCTTGCGTCCGTTGTTGCGGATACCTATCATCATGGTTTTTACCTCGCCGAGCGAAGGGTTACCAATGATGCTGACCTTATTGTTAGGGTTGTCGTCGTCGTACTTGTAGAAAAGCTGTGTGTAACTTGCTGCTCCGAGTGCTTTCTGCTTGTTACGCTCATGCTTCAAATCTGTGAAGATGCTGAAATCGATGTCGAGCATATTTGACTCAGGCCATACTGCCTTGCATCCTTGAGCTGTGTACGTGTCATAGTGGCCGGCAGGTGTGAGTGTCAGCGGTATCTCGTATTCGTAGTAGTTGCTTTTGTAGTCGCTACCCATACGCACGAAGATGCTCATCTGATTGTCCTGCAGCTCGTTGTCGCCTTCGAGAGCATTGGCGTGTACAAACATCTGGAGATGCTTGTAATGGCGGAGGTCAAGGCGAGTTGTCTTATACACGGCGCGTGCGTCTCCTGATGCGAGGTTCTCCACGGTAAGGGCGAGCGCCTGCTCGTTCTGCTGCTGGAGCTGTGGCTGTGAAGGGTCGAGGATTCGTGTGATGCCAGGAGGAAGCACGTAGTTGACAGGACTCTTGTCGTTGTTCTCTTCTATGTTGACGGCAGAAGGCACGATAGTGCCGCTGACACTTGGCTTGTCGCCGGTGAAGAGTGTCTGAGTGTAGCTTCGCCATTCGCCACGCACAAGGTCGAGGTTGGCAAAGCGTAGCACTATAGGCTTCTCAAAACCTGTCAAGTACATGCGCATAAATCGTATGCTTGAGTAGTCGCTGATAGTACCGATTTTGCTTTCGTAGCTTTCTATAGGGATTCGGAACTGATACCATGTCACCGTCTCCTTCTCTCCATTGCGGAGAGGAATCTGCTGTTCGCGCTGGTCAACGATATAGTTGTTGCCAATCCTCATCTCGTTAGGTCGGATGTTGAGGTGGTATTCGAAGAAGTTCTCATACTCATTCATTGTGTAGTCTGAGTTCACATCTTCAGCGTCAGGTGAACTCTTGTATGCTGTTGAATATGAACTTCCTGAAGCGTTTGGCGAGTTGCCTTCTGGCATGTTGATGCGCTTGTATCGGTCGAGGACGCTAAGCTTGAGACTGTCGTAGTCGCTGCCTCTGAAGTAGTGATAGTCATCGCCAGCAGGGTCGTTCTTTATGCGTTCAAATGTTTTGCTGTCAACTTTTGACTCTATGGCATTGAGATAATCTTTGTAGGTGCCAAATTCACGCTCTTCGGCATCGGCAAGTCCATTGATACCAATATCTTGCTTCTCTCTTGCACCGCTTTCGTTAGAGAAAGAGTACACGACAGATTTTTCGTTTGGCACGCGTCCCCAGACCGTTTCAGAATAAGTGGCAGCATTAGTTACAGGCATACCGCTCTCGTATGACTTCTTTCCATCTTTCAGCACATCCTCGCTGATGTCGCCAAGGTTGATGTAGAAGTCACCTCCGAAGTTAAGGCTGTCCTTAGTGTAGATGAATGGGTCGAGCATCCAGAACTCAATATATTGGATGTTGCTGGTTTCGAAGTCGCTTGTGTCAATCTTTCTCATCATACCTCCCCAGCGCTTCTTTGGATCTTTGAGGCGTCCAATGCTGTCAATGTCTGTGTCGAGATTGTAAGGGCCTCGCTCTTCTGGGTAGTAAGCGACATTGAGGATGCTGAGAGTGTTGTTTTCACCAGTATTTGTGTCGCGGTTTGGATACACCTCTCGAGTATATACCTCTCTGATGTAATGGTTAGAGAGCTGGTTGAGGTCACTCTTGATATGCGAAGGGGTGAGTGATGATGCGCGTCGTGTGAAAAGCGGGTCGATATTATACCACGCAAGCAACGCACGATTCTGCCCATACCTTACGTCATTGGAGAGATTGCCAAACTGGGTATGCGCAGGTGTTGATGACAGCACCCACTCCTTTGGAGAACTTTGGTCGATAGGGGCTTTTGTGTTTTCGAAGTCATCAATATATGATGCATTGCCTTGCGTGCCACTTGCTGTGTTGGCGTCCAACTTGGCGTATTCTCCTGTAAACGAAATATTTGAAGGCGCACTGGCGTTGAGGAAAGGAAGTTTGTCAATGAGGTTCGTGAGCCATTGCGACTGCTGCTTCCAGTTCATGTGGAGTCCCCATATAGTGTTGTTGAGAGGTTCGCTGCCCATAGCAACCTTAGAGGTTAGCGGCTTTTCGTTGACATGCATATAGGTACCTCCGATGTTGAAGTTCTTCGTGAAGTCATACTCCCAGTTCAAACCATACATCGTCTTTCGCATTTCGGAATACTCGTCGTTATTCTCAAGGCTGACATTTACCGATGTGCCTGCATCGATGATGCTTTGGTTGATGATTGTCACCTCGCCGTCATAGTAATTTACGGTGTAGTCGGTGTTTTCTACGAGTGTGACACCGCCAGCAGTAACTACGACAGAACCTCTTGCCACGTTGCCCTGACCAAGGCTTATTGTGTTTCCACCTGATGCCTTATACTCACCAGTGAGAATGAACTTGTTTTTCTCTGCAATCTGCTTGGCTGTGGTTTTTGTTGAGTCGTAGAGTTCGTCATAGCAGTATTTGTCTGCAATATCGTCATCAGCAATTTTGTGTCTGAGCCAGTCGCCGAAAGGTTCGACAACAGGGAATATTATGCGGCAAGTTGCTGATTGTACTGTATATCCGTCGATGTAGTCGAACTTTCCGTTAGGGTTTGTCTTGCCGTTCTCGTCGAGTCGGTCGAGATTGAGCATCCTCAAGAGTGTTGCTTCTTTGAATGCAGGTTCTGGTATGTAATTGAGGTACACTCCCGTAGTGTCGCAGAGGTACTTGATGTCGAGTTTGAATTTCTCCTTCTGGAGCTGACGTGAGTTGAGCGAATAGACGTTTTTCATCATCAAATCCCAGTTGCCCATTCGTGGGGAGTTGTTTGTGTTCTTCAGAAGCTTGACAAAGAGCGCTTTGTCATTGTCCTTCTGGTCGGCAGAGAATTCTCCCACTTGGTATGTCTGTCCTCCGTATGTGTATTCATAAGCTACGGCGAGAACCTGATTTGACTGCAACGTGTTGAGGCTTATGTATCCTAAATGCTGGTTGAGGGTGTACTCCGAAGAACTGAGGAGGCGTGCGTTCTCTACCTTTTCGTAGTCGATACCTCCAGTGAGAAATTTGTCGAGAGTCAATGATGTCTGGTCAACATTTCTTGCATTGACATAAGTCGTAACCATAGACGAGTAGAGGTCGTTGCTCTCATTGCTTGGGAAGGCAGGACCTGTTGCATTCCATAAAGGATTGCTGATCTTGTTACGCTCGCCGAGATCTACGAAGCCGATGATGTTTCGTGTGTTTTCTGTTGCTCCACCTGTGTTTGTCACCCATATTTCTATACGGTTGATTGTCACTCCGCTGGTAATGTTTGGCAGAGTGGAGCATGCTTTGTCGTATGTGTCGTGGAAGTATTGTGCGAGGAAGAAGTGGCGGTTTTCCTCGTAGTTGTATGCTTGAATTTCAAACTGTTCGAGTTGGCTGCCGCCTTTGCTGCCTACGGTTTTCGACTGTGACTTCTTCTGGCTCACTATGGTTTGGAGGTTGAGCTTTCCGAATTGAAGGTCAGTACGGATACCGAACAGGGCGCTCGAACCTTTGATGAGGCTTGAGTTGGTTGGGAATGTCACATAACCAGCCTCCAGAAGCTTTACTATCTCGTCCTCTTTACCTTCGTAGGCGAGTTTCAAGTTCTGGGCGTCATAGTCAAAAGTTGCCTCTGTCTGATAGTTGAGTTTGAAATCCATTTTGTCTCCAATCTTCGCGCTCATGTCCATATTGACTTTCTCGTCGAAGTCGAAGGCCTTGTTCGTTCTGTTTCTTTCAGAAAGAGAAGGGTTGTCTGTAAAGGAATAATTGTATCCGAACTTCAGTTCGGCGCTACCTCGTGTTTTAATCTGCACTCCTCCAGGACCGAAGATCTTCTCTGCAGGGCCGAGGTCGAAATGCATGTCTGTAAAGTCGAATTTGTTTTTCCCCTTTGTTGTGAAGAGGGAGTCATTGCGCATCTTGAAGTAATCCATGAAACGCTTTCTCTCCGACCATTTGAGGTATTCGTCAGGTTCCATCATCCATGGCTGCCCTAAGAAATTGTCTCCCAGCATGGTGCCGACTTTGTACTTTCCTGATTTTGTGTCGTAAACGGCTGTGTCGGGCTTGATGTTGTCTGGGTCTCTAAGGTCTAAAGAGTACTCTTCCGAATGCGTGTCCTGAGGGTAGCTTGTCTTCTTCACCTTCACAGAGTCTGCTGGCTGAGCGTTTGCGGGAGTTGCCGGCTGCTCCATACCTGTAGCAGCTGGCGCGTCTGACGAGGCTTCGCTTTTTGTGCTTGCCTCTGTCGGTATATACGCAGAAAAAGCGCTATTACCCATCGCTGTGGCAATAGTGCTGATGCATATAAGGATTAAAATGGTGTATAATATATTTCGAAAAGTATGCTTCAAAACTTAGTCGTATTGTTTGGCGGCAAATGCCATTCCTACATATATATATTGATAAAACGAAAAACTCCTCACATTATTGTGTAACATGAGGAGTTTTTTGTAAGTATTTGTATGAGTAATGGTAAAATAATAGCTTCCTACAGCATTTTGAGTGCGACCTTTATGACTTTCTCTACACGAGCGTCTGGGTCGTCCTTGAGAATGGCTTTGACAGCCTTTGCAACAGGTGCAGGTGGGAATCCCAGCATCTTGAGAGCTTCGAAGGCTTCGTTGTACACTTCTGTGTTTATTGATGGAGCGGCGCTTCCTGCTCCGTCGGTCACGGATGTTGTGCTTATGCCGAGAGATGCTACTTTGTCTTTGAGTTCAACGATGATGCGTTGTGCTGTCTTTGCGCCAAGACCTTTGACGGTTTTCAGCAATTTCTCGTTGCCGTCCATGATAATACCAGCAAGTTCTGCGGCAGAATAGCTGCTGAGCATTGTGCGCGCTGTGTTGCCTCCCACTCCGCTGACGCTGATGAGAAGGAGGAATATGGCTCTTTCCTCTTTTGTGGCGAAACCAAAGAGAGTCCATGCGTCTTCGCGTATGTTCTCATAGACGAAGAGCCTTGCTTCGCTCTTTCCCTGCAGGGCGGTGTAGGTGTTTAAACTGATGTTGAGAGCGTACCCAACGCCGTTGCATTCTATTGTTGTCTGTGTCGGAGATAGTTCATCGACTATTCCACGTACATAATCTATCATTTTCTTTGTTTTTTTGTAAGGTGACAAATAATTATAAGTAGGTAATCAATATTATTTATTCAACTTTTCGCAAGTATACAACTTGCTCGTTTTGAGGAGTTAAAGTGGAGTTAAAGAGGAGTTATCGCTTCGCTTGGAGTTAAAGAGACGTTTGTCATGTCAGACATTTGTCACTTTAACTACCCTTTAACCACACAACGAGTGGAGCGA
>JAKSLL010000066.1 GCA_024401215.1 Bacteroidaceae bacterium | reverse complement strand
TAAATTGCGGTACAAGGTGATTCTGCAAACCGCTTATTATCAAGCGATTGCATTTTCCGTTATTTCCGGTACATTTGCTAAAAACGTGCTTGTACCGATTAAAAACGTAGGACGCTGATATTCAACTGATTGCTATTGGTGCATCGGCAAATAGTAAAGATAATAAACAACCAAAAACAAATCAAAAAAACGGCAAAAATCAGCGATTTAGCCCCTCAATTGCAAAGGTATATGTTTTTTTGAATTAATGTTCGTTTTGAGTCATATTTTTGATATTTTATCCCAATTTATCGATCATGATGTCATAACTTTCTTTTCGTTACAACAAAATATCCTATTATTCCGAAGTTATTATTTCGCTATTACAAAATAGTGTGAAGTGATGTGTTATGTTTGACAAAAAACTAATTTTATTTGGTGGTAATAATTAAAATTTGCATCTTTGTAGCGGAAAAAACTTGGAAAAGTGGCATTGAACGGTTGTTTTTACCTTGGAAAAGTGGCATTGAACGGCTGTTTTTACCTTGGAAAAGTGGCATTAAACGGTCGTTTTTGACTTGGAAAAGTGGCATTAAAGAATTTTAACTACATGATTGAACGTGATTTAGATAGAATAATAGAGCAACATTATTCAAATAGCAAGAACGCATTGTATCTGTATGGTGCTCGACAAGTAGGAAAGAGTTACGCTATTCGTAAGTATGCGAAGGCGCATTATCCTCTTTATTTAGAATTGAATTTCTATAAGGATAAGGTTCTTCACGATCTGGTAGCAACGGCTCCATCTGCTATAGAAGCATTACAACGTATATCTCTCCATGCACATATTCAGTTAGAGGAAGGCAAGACTTTTATTTTCTTTGACGAAATTCAAAGATGTCCTGAAATCATCACTATGGTGAAGTTTCTTGTCGAGGACGGTCGCTATCGCTACGCCCTGAGTGGCAGTTTGCTTGGTGTAGAGCTGGAAGGCAAGAAAAAAGTGGAGAGTTGGCCTGTCGGCTATATGACAGAGCAACATGTTTTTCCTTTAGATTTCAAAGAATTTATCCTTGCTCTTGGTGTTGGTGAACGTATAGTGGAAATGCTTAAGGATTGCTGGGAACAGAAGGTTGTTGTTGATGAAAAGGTGCATGAGGAGATGATGAAACTATTCCATCTATACTTGATTGTTGGTGGTATGCCTGCGCCTGTTCAGACCTATATAGACACACAAGATTTCGTGAAAGTTGAAGAGCGTCAGAAGGAAATACTGGACTTATACCGCAAGGACATCAAAGAGTATAATCCTGGGCGTGAATTGCAAATCAACGAGATTTTCGATTTGATACCTTCTGAACTTAACGCAATGAACAAGCGTTTTATTCTCAAGGATATGCATGATACAGCACGCTTTCGCCAATATGCCAACGACTTTCTTTGGCTCAAACAAGCAGAGATGGCTTTGCCAACTTTCAATTCGGAGTTGCCCGTAGCCCCTCTTAAACTGAATGAAAAGCGCAATCTATTCAAATTATTTCAGAATGATGTCGGACTCTTAGCATGCCAATATGCGGAGGGGATACAATTACGTATCCTGAAGGGAGAAACATCCATCAACTATGGTGCAATCTATGAAAATGTTGTAGCAGAAGAACTTCATGCTCATGGATGGAACTTATATTATTTCAATAGTAAGCATCAGGGGGAGTTGGATTTTCTGCTGGAGCGAGATGCTGAAATTATTCCGCTGGAAATAAAATCAGGCAAAACCTACGAGCGACACAACGCTTTGAAAAATGTATTGAATAATGAGGAATACAATATTCTGCGGGCCTTGGTTTTATGTAACGATAATCTTCGTGTGGAAGGTAGTATCACATACGCCCCCATCTACATGCTCATGTTCCTTCATTGCAAGCAACGCCCTGAGCAATCTCTTTATTCATTGAAACTGCCAGATTTTATGAAATAGCTACCTACTTTGTAGAATATACAAGTTTCTTTCTGCGAAAGCGCAAGCGATAACGCTCCACTCGTTGTGTAGTTAAAGGGTAGTTAAAGAGAAGTTAAAGGGTAGTTAAAGTGACAAATGTCTGACATGGCAAACGTCTCTTTAACTCCTCAAAACGAGCAAGTTGCATGCTTGCGAAAGTTGAATAAAATACATAAAGGTGTTAAAAGTCATGCTTTTAACACCTTTATGTTGTGTATGTGTCTATGCGTTAGTTTGATACGTAAAAATGTCAAATGTTTGTTTTGACTTATTTGGCAAGGAGATTGCTGAGATGGGTGATTATTAGCTGACGTATCTCTTGGCGCTCGCAAAGTCCTTGAAAGCGGACATCTACGGCATATCCGAGGGATTCGATGGCAGGACGCCATTCGCCATCAATGTCTTCACGGGCATGAACACCGCATGCCATAAGCAAAGGTACGAGAGTCACTTTTTTGTAACCTTTGTTTTTGAGCTGGGAAACAGAGACTTCCAAGTCTGGCCATCCTTCGATAGTGCCGACATAGGAGTGCTGCGCACCTTGAGCATGCAGCATGCTTGCAAGCATGGTATAGGCAGATGTGCTGGCGTATTCGTTGCCGTGTCCCACATACATGATGGCCTCTTTCTTTCCACATTCATCCTTTGAGATGATTGAGGTGAGCGACTTGAAATCATCGATGGTGTGAAGCATAGGAGTGCCGATGGCTATCATTGAGAAGAACTGTGACACATTTGCTGCCTCTTGGCGGAGCATCTGCATCTCAACGCCGTCGAGCAGGAATGTAGGCTGCACGAAGACGGTGTCGATGCCGTCGAGGTGCATGCGTAGAAGAGCGTATGTGACTGAGTCTTTGTGCAGCCCCTTCTTAGAGAGAATGCGTCGAATGGTTGGCGATGTATATGCTTCACGCACCTCGTAGGAGCCGAAGGCTGTCTTGATGTCGTTGAACAAAGGGTCGAGGGCAGAAATGCGCCCTTCTTCGTTGCTCGTGCCGAATTGAGCAACAAGGATGCCTGATTTTGCGTATGTGCTAATCAATGAGGCGCATACAAGCATAACAGATGTGATGAATCGTTTCATGAGTTATTCTTTATTATGGTTATGGATTTGATAAGTAGTTAATTCAACTTTCGCATTCTTTTTTGATTTCCTTCGTTTCGTGTAATGCTTGTATCCAAGCACCAAGCCGGTAATGCTGACCATGGTTCCTCCAATCATAAACAACCAGAGAAGTGACAGATGGAGAGTGTCGTGTTTTGCAAACCATGAATGGGAGAAGCAATGGAGTCCTTTGTAGAGCCATACTCGCATGCGCTGGTTGTTGTTGTAGTAGCGGCAGTCGAGAGTGGAAGGGTTGATGTAGTATGCACTCTCGTCGGCATCGTCGACCTCAACCTTCACAACGGGCAGAGGAGGAGGGGTTTTTAGATTGATGTAGTAGTTGTCATAGTCGCTGAGTAGTGTGGCTTTGACTGCTGCGTCTTGCTGGCATACATTCTTCATCCATGCTTCGCAGACATTGGTGTTGACAACAAACGGGCGCATGAGAGAGTCGGCGGCATCGACAAGGTACAGAGAATCTGCTGTCTGCACTTTCAGCACAGGCTTGCCGTCGAAAGCTGTCCATGTGATGGTCTTCGTGCCGGGGTATGCGGCGAGTATTGCAGAATCGCTGACGGCGTACTGCTTGGCATTTAAGAAGCAGCCGCGCATCTCATCCTGTATGTTATGCTGTTTGCTGACAGGCACCATCCACTCAGGCACTTTCTCGAGTGACATGTATCCGCTGAAAATCCATGTAAGCACGAAAAGTCCGAAGAGCATTCCTCCGAGGTGATGCCATCGGAAAAGTGGCTTGACGTATGGTGTTCCGTATTTTTTTCTGCGCTTGCATCCTATCACCCATGAGCGTATGCCGATGATGATGCCAAGAAGCACCATGATGGTTCCTATGCCTGAAAGCCAAAGCACAACATCCGTCCATGGCTGTCTGCCAGAGCTTCGCAGCCAAGTGATGTATATCCAATGAGGGATAGGTCCGAGCCAGGCCCATAGGCGTGAGTCGGAGTCTGTGTATTGTAGAGGCTCGCCTGTGCGTGACGACAGGTAAAGCTCTCTGCCGTCGATGGAGCGAGGGCAGATGTAGTGATGCACAGGGTGGTCGCCCTGCGGCCCAACTCCTATGAGCCACACATCGATGTCGAGCATTTTCTCTGTCAGCACAGCATCATTCTGGAAGAGCAAGGCTGCATTTTGTTCGAGTGTGCCGGATGGTATGCTGTCAGATAGTGTGCCGTTGTTGGCAGATAGGATAAAGTCGCCGCCCGATGTTGTGACTTGGTATAGTGGTTCGGAGCCGCAAGCATAAAGGCGTATCTGTGTGATGCTGTCGGTCTGTTCGGCGGGTATGGCGTGAATGATGCTATCAATAGGGAGGATGTTGGAGTGTTTGACAGCTGCGCGTTGTTTGTTAAGCCATTCGCTGTCGATGGAAGGGTAGTGGTGGTAAATCATCACCAGTCCGGAGAGAAACCACATAACGAACAGAATACTGAGGACTGTCCCCAGTATTCTGTGTAAACGTATGATGTACTTTATCATCATTGGTAGAGTGTTGTTTAGAACTTAACAGCTGCTGTGAAGCGCACATTGAAGCCTTCTTCAGGAATGAAGCCGATAGTGTTGACGCTTGTCATGTAGTAAGTCTTGTCGGCAAGATTGTTGAAATGCATCTTGAGGTCATAGCGCTTGAATGAATAGCCGAGCATAGCGTTGCTGATGAAGTAAGGGTCGAAGCTTACGGCATTGGAAGTGTTGACATACACGCGGCTTGATGCGTTGAATCCAAGTCCGACAGTAAGGCCGCGGAGCTGTGCTGGGAACATATAGTATGCCCATCCGAATCCGCTGTGTTCAGGCACATGTGCGAGGTAGTTGCCCTTCTGAGCGTTGAGTGCGTACTTGTTGTCGGCATTTTCACGCACCTTAGCGTTGCAGTATGTGTATCCGCCTTCGATGATGAACTGTGAACAAGGGTTATACTGGAAGTCAAGCTCCACACCCTTTGATTCAGCCTTGCCCACCTGGCCGCTTACTGTATATGTCTGGCCGTCAATCTGTGTTGAACCGAGTGACTGAATCATGTTAGACTTAGTAATCCAGTAGAGTGCGATGTTGGCATTGAACTTGCTGCCCCAGTTGAGGTGTGAACCGATTTCGTAGAGGAATCCGCTTTCTGGAGAGTAAACGAAAGAGTCGCTTGGCTTCACTTCATTGCCTTTGTTGTCGAGGTAGATATAGCCGTCGGCAGCCTGAGTGCGGACAGGGCGGAAGTTGAAGTAATTGCTTGTTGTGGCATACACGTTGGCATTTTCGTTGAACTGGTAAACGAGTCCTGCGCGGTATGAGAGGGCTCCTCTGTTTACGC
Source organism: Bacteroidaceae bacterium (assembly GCA_024401215.1). Classification (GTDB taxonomy): domain Bacteria; phylum Bacteroidota; class Bacteroidia; order Bacteroidales; family Bacteroidaceae; genus Minthosoma. Next base: position 17,873 of record JAKSLL010000066.1, on the reverse strand, counting down.
TCTGCTTGTCAGTCTTGCTTGTGACAGTCTTGCCTATTCCGTCAGTTCTGTCTGTCACGCCCTTCTGGTATGTGCGGTTGTAGAAGTCATAGCGTAAGCTTGCCACACCAGAGAGTTTGTCTGTGAACTTGAGGAAATCCTGCACATAGATGCCGTGAGTCTGCTCCCACGCAAGGTTGCGCTGGTGGAAAGGAAGGATGATATTGCCCTGGTTGAGGATTGGGTTGATGGCAGACACGATGCTGTTCTTGCCATCGCCAGTGGCGTTGGAGTTGTAATTAGACTGATAGCGTGGAGTGTACATCCATGAGTAAGTGTAGCCGCCGAGCACATTGTGCTTGATGCTGCCGGAAGTGAACTTGCCGCTCACCTCTGCTGTGTTCTGAATGAGGTTGACATTATAGTCGAACTTGAATCCGGCACGCTTGATATTGTCGAGGTCGATATACTGCTTGCTGCCGTTCTTCATATAATAGTATTTATAGCCAGCAGCTTCGTCGGCAGACTCATTGTAGGTGAGCTTTTCTGTTGCATAGTAGCTCAAGTCGTCGTAGTAGTAAGAGAAACGGTCGCTAAACTTCCAGTCGTTATTGAAGTCGTGGTCCCACTTGAGGGCGAGCTGCATGTCTTTGTCCTTCAACGCATCGAGAGGGTCGGCGAAGCGAGTGCGACGGCTGATATGCTCAGGCACCGAACCAGCCTCTGTGTAGAGGTTGCCATTTAGTGAGAATACATCGTTCTGTACGATAGGCGTACCTGTGTCTGTGCCGTAGAAGTCATCCTTTCCATGGAAAGACAGCTGGAGGAGGTCGTTAGGATTGATGTGGAAATCGAAAGTGAGCGAGAGGTTGTAAGCCTTGTTGTCGGTGTGACGCCATCCTTCTCCTCCTGTCATGCCTGCGTCAGCACGGAAGTTTATCCCCTTGACAATTTCGCCTCCTGCACCAGCTTCGATGCCGTAGCGTCCCCAGCTGCCGATAGTCATCTTGGCGTTAGCTGTGCTTGCCGCTGTTGGCTGCTTGTGTACAATGTTCAGTACGCCACCGAGTGCCGCGCTACCTACTGTGACGGAGTTTGCTCCTTTGAGAAGTTCGATACGCTCTATGCCTGCAAGATTTGTGCTTGGTGCAGAGTCGTAGAGGTTGTGACGCTCATCGCGTACGCCGTCATTGAGGAGTACGAAATTGTCGAATCCGCGCATTGTCCACTTCATGAATCCGCCATAAGTGTTGTTTGGACGGATGCCCGTGAGGTTGCGTGTGGCTTCATTGAGGGTTGTCACACCAAGAAGGTCGAACTGAAGATTGTCCATGACACCTGCTGACATTGGCGCCTTAGACAACTGCACAGGGAGTTTGCCCACCTGAACAGATTTATCCATAAAACAAGTTACCTCTACAGCCTGAAGCTGGATAGAATCTTTTGCTGTGTTCTCCGCAAAAGATGGGGCAGCAGCAAGCATAGCCATGCTTGAAGCGGCAAAAAGTCCTTTCTTCATATTGAGAAAAACTGATAAAATGTTATTAATAAGCCCCTCGCCCCGGGGTGCTCTGTTAACTATAATGCCTCAGGCAGGTATCCTGACTCAATCCTATTGACATGCGCCTTCCCAAATTGCTGTCGCTTCAGCTCTTCAGTGGCTTATGTTGCATGGCACCCCAAGCTGACGCTTGGAGGATTATACAGTAGCGGGGCTCTGTTCTGGCATCTCACCAGATTCCCTTTTAAAAATTCAGTCATAATTAGGCGTACACTAACGCTCCAATCTTTTGCTTGACATCGTTTCACCTAAAGGCGGTGCAAAGTTACAAAGTTTATGCAAGGGGACAAATGATTTTTTGATGTTGTTGATACTTGACTTTAATTTGTTGAGTTATATTTCCGATGTTGATTTAAATATAAGAGAAAATATGAAGTTGGTGGTTTGGTTGTTTGGTTAGTGATATAAAACAGAAAGCGTGTTGATAGTATAACTGCAGAGGTGAAGTTTGAAGAAATTTTATCTTTCGCAAGACTTGCGAAAGGTTAAATTTTGTATAAACAAAACTTTATTTCTATCTTTGTACCGCAATTGAAAAAGGTGAAAAAAGGTCTGTCACATGATGGCCGAATGAGCGTTGAAAAATAATTGAATATTAAACCAAAAAGAAGTGAGGAAATGAGTGAAAAAGAATTGAAGGAAAAATTGGGAGATGCTTATCTTCCGCTATCTCAAGAATTTACAGACAAGTCGACCAACATAATCAAAGTTATTGGTGTTGGAGGCGGCGGCGGAAATGCCGTAAAAAACATGTACATCCAAGGTGTGCATAATGTGTCGTTTGCTATCTGCAACACCGACAGCCAGGCATTAGTGCGTAGTGAAGTGCCAAGCAAGCTGCAGCTGGGCGAGACAGGTCTTGGTGTTGGCGGCAATCCGACGAGAGGACGTGAGGAGGCTGAAAGCAGCGTTGAGGCTATAAAAAACATGTTTGGAGCAGAGACAAAGATGGTGTTCATCACAGCAGGTATGGGTGGAGGCACAGGTACGGGAGCCGCTCCGGTGATTGCGCGCATTGCAAGAGATATGGGCATACTTACTGTTGGCGTTGTCACTCTGCCTTTCGCTTTCGAGAAGCGTCTTCGCATAGAGAAAGCGCTGTTGGGTGTAGCCGAACTGAAGAAGAATGTGGATGCTCTCCTTGTGATAAACAACGAGCGTCTCATGGATATCTACAATGACAGCATGACTACTGTGTCGGAAGCATTCCAAAAAGCTGACGACATCCTTACTGTGGCAACGAAGAGCATCGCCGAAATCATTACTGTCGAGGGTAAGGTGAATCGAGACTTCTGTGATGTGCAGACTGTGCTGAGGAATGGTGGAGGTGCCATAATGGCAGAAGGTGTGGCGAGTGGCGAACATCGCATACTTGTTGCTATGAACAATGCTTTGAATTCTCCTTTATTAAATAATGTGGAGATAGAGAAAGCCCAGCGTCTGCTTTACATCATATATCAAAGCAAGAAGTCGCCTGTGCTCATCAATGAGCTTAACGAGATAAATGGATTTATGGATAATCTCGCCAACGATCTTGAAGTGCTGTGGGGACTCTATGATGACGACACGCTTGGCGATGATGTGAAGGTGACGATTATTGCAACAGGTTTCGATAAGGAGCGAGAAATCATAGAGCAGAGGAGAGATGAGAATGACATGCAGAAGCTGATGCAGCTTTATTACGGCAAAAAGGAAGATGTGAAGAAAGAGGCAGCACCAAAGGAAGAAGAAAAGACAGAAGATGACGCCGAGGCAGCAGAAAGTGCAGAAGTGGAGATTGTGGATAGTGCTGACGCAGAAGCAACAGCTGCTGACAGTATGTCGGTAATTGTCGAAGGAATGGAGGCGAAAGAAGAGGTGGCACCATCTTTGCAGAATGATGATGCATCAGATGAGGACGAAGAAGATGAGGAGGAAGACGACAATGGCAAGCAATTGAATTGGAGTCAGAAAATTTATAATTTCCTTAGCAAAATGACGGAAGTATGAACAGTGTCTTTACTATAGAATGTGCTAATCTGGAGGCGATACCTGAGCCGCGGCAGATAATGTATGTCGAGAAGGAATACGACTGGTACATGAATCAATTTGTCAGTTCGCATGTGCAGAAGTTCGAGAGTGCTTTTGCGTATGCAAACTATGAATTCTGCTATCTGCCTAATGTAGAAGAGAAGCTTGGAATGGCAATGTGCATGAGTCAGCTTGTCAATTCGTGTGTCGATTTCAAGCCTTCGCTCTGCAAGTTCAGCCACATGGATGACAACCGCGCGGTATTCTACTGTATGGAACTGGACATGAGGATTGGTCAAAGTCTCGTAATGCAGTTTTACAGCTTTGTGTGGCAGATACAAGAGGCTGACCTTATGCGCGAGAAGGCTCTTGCTCTGCAGAAAGAGGAGGAGAGGCGCATGCAAAGCTTTGAGATTGTTGAGGCTGAGGAGGTTGATGCTGGTGCGGCAACGAATAAGAGCATAGAAGAGGAGATTGAAGAGTTCAGACTTATGGCAGAAAGACTGAAGAAGAAAGGTGTGGATAAGTCTGTCTTGCATAATGTCGTGGAAGGTCGCAAGCAGCTCAGCAGACTGCTGATCACCAAAGACAACAGGATACTCCTGCCAGACTATAACGATGCGGAGGTGAAGTTGCAGCCTATACATAAGGCTGTGTTCCTGCTCTTCTTGAAGCATCCTGAAGGCTTGAGATTCAAAGAGCTGTCGGATTATCAGAACGAGCTCTTCTCCATTTATCTCTCGCTGTCAGATAGAGGGACAACAAATGAGGCGAAGAAGCGAGTGGGCAATCTCTGCTGTCCGTCAAGCAACAGCATAAATGAGAAATGCACACGCATACGCGAGGCTTTTCTCGGATTGGTGCCAGACGAGGGTCTCGCAAGCAATTATTTTATCACCGGCAGCCGTGGTGAGAGAAAGAAAGTAGGCTTGGACAGAAGTCTTGTGACTTGGGAAAAGGAATAAAAGGTGAAATGATAAGTATGTGACGGCTTGTTATGCCGTCGTTAGGTACGGGGGAGTATATGTTTTACAGTTATATAGCATAATGCGATAAGCAGAAGGGGGAGTAGGAAATAGCCAATATAGAAAATTGTGGACCATGAGATGGCGAGATACACAAGCATGGTGAATCCGACAAGCTCGGTAATGTATCTAATGCCAGGAATAATGTATAGGTGGTGGTACACCTCGTCGATGATGGCGATAAAGGTGATGATGACAAGCCACATGATGATGACAAGGGCTGCCATGAGAGGCGGCAGTACGAGAGGATTAAGAGTTGGATGATAGTAAAACTCTTGCCAATATTCTGGAACGAAATTCTGGACAGAGGCATAGAGCGAAGCCATGAGTGCTACAAGAGCGATGAAAAGGGGAGGGTATATGCTTGCCATTTCATCGAACTTGAGTATTTGTGGCTTCTGTATTTTCTTGTTTTTCCTTATGATCAGGGCAAGGATGCCTAATGCCACAACGGCAGACATCCATATTGCTCGGCTGTCGGAGAGGAAATCAAGGATTTCGGATATTGTGTCGTCGGGAGTGGTGCCTTCAAGAAGCTTATGTTCTGGAATCCATCCCATAGTGCCCTGGTCGTGAGCCACTTTCACCCATATTGAGTCGATGGAGTCGCCAGGTATGGCTTTGATGGCAGCCACAACGATGATGTCGTTATAATATACAGTACAGGTGTCGGTGTTGGTGTCGCCCTCTCGAGGGATGAGTGTGAGTGAGTCGGCTTTCACAAGGAAATTGAAATTCTCGGAATAGTGATGAGTTAGTCTGAAAACAAGTGAATCCACCTGCTGAGGGGAGAGAGAAAGCAATGTCGTGTCGGCAGCAGTTGTCGTATCAACAATGTTGACGATAGTCGGTATGCTGTCAGCAGGTTTCTCTGCCTCCACATTGTCGCTGCTTGTTGAACCTCCTACGCATGAGATGGCAGTAAGAAATATGATAAGGTATAATAGATTCTTCATTTTCTGAATTGTTTATGTGTAAGTGGGTAATCAAAAATTATATATGATAAGTAGGTGATCAAAATTAGTTTTATAATAGATATACTCTATTTTGATGCAGATTACTATCTTCAGCTGAAGGAGCTATGCGGGCATAGTGACTGAGGATGAAGTAGTAAGGTGCGCAAAAGAGAGTATAGATATTAAGAATACACATACGAGGATGAACATATAAATAATTTTGATTACCGACTTAAGTTGTCAACCTTGACTTACAGCATTTCACGTTATTTCTTATATACATACATCAAGCAGTTCTTGCAGTCGAAGTCTAAACGGAAAACCGTGCCGTTTGCCATGGTGAGTGTCATCTCTGCTTTCTGCCCTCCTTGCTTGAGGCATAGTCCTAATTGGCGTCTGATGCAATGGTGGCATATCATCAGAGGTGTCTGGCTGCTGTGGTTTAATTCATACGGCTCTTCTGTTGGTATGACCATAGGGGAGTGCTTCTGCTCTATTTGCGGATAGAATCGAAGACGCTCGGCTGTGAGCTGTTCGGAGAGCTGGCGTCGCCATGTGGCGAGCTGTGATGAAGGTATGAAGAAGTTTTTCCTCAGATTCACATCGACAGTCCTTGCCTCGAATATTGTGCCGCCAAGCTTGGACATCTGTCGTTTGATATTCTCTGTCTGAGGTGAGCGGGCAAGTTCGTAATTTGTGGAGTCGATGTCTATTGCTGCATAGATGCCATCCTCGTCAGTCATAGTGATGCTGCTGTCGGTAATGCTGATGTCAACATAGATTGCTCGTGTTGACGAAGGCTTGGCGAGCAGCTTGTCCCACTCGGCATCTTGATTTCTGAAGTAGTGTATGTTTCGTATAGGGCGGAATCGCTCGACATTGCTGATGCGGAAACCTACGAGCTGCCCTTTGTCTATGTAGCACAGTCCGTCGCCATTGTGAAGCTGTGTGCTGCGGTCAACAGGCTCGCCCATTGATTTTGGCGTGTCGAGGTTTGCTTCGGGCTTGTTGACATTCTTCACGAAGCCTCGGTTGAAACTCTTGTAGATGTCGGGTGTGAAGTAGGGTGTTGTATGTCCGCTTGACCTTCTGCAGAACTTCTCCGGGTGCTTGGCTATGACGGCGTTGAGTGCGGCAGAGTAGGCTGCTGTGATGTTTTTCACATAGTCGGCATCCTTGAGTCGCCCCTCAATCTTTAGTGATGTCGCTCCTGCAAGAAGCAGCTGTTCGAGATTGTTTATCTGACAGTTATCTCTCAGAGAGAGCAGATGCTTGTCTTTTACTAAAGTGTGGCCGTCGGCTTTGAGGTCGAACTTCATCCTGCACACCTGTGCGCATTCTCCCCTGTTGGCGCTTCTTCCAAAAAGAGCCTCGCTGGCGTTGCATCTGCCGCTGAGAGAGACGCAGAGTGCGCCATGCACGAACACTTCGAGTTCGGTGTCGGGGCATTGCTTATGTATGTCTGAAATCTGCTTTATGGTGAGTTCGCGTGCAAGTACCACTTGTGGAAAGCCAAGCTGGGCGAGCTTCTCAACCTTTTCGACTGTGCGGTTGTCCATCTGTGTGCTTGCGTGGAGTGGTATAGGGGGGAGGTTCAATGATAGAAGTCGCAAGTCCTGGATGATAAGTGCATCGACCTTGATGCCATGCAGTTTCCATATCAGCTCTTCTGCATCTTTCATCTCGTTATCGAAGATGATGGTGTTGACCGTCACATAGACGCGCGCCTTGAAGAGATGTGCGTATTCGACGAGTCGTGCGATGTCCTCGATAGAATTGCCTGCAGCTGCACGGGCTCCAAAAGATGTGGCTCCAATATAAACAGCATCGGCACCGTGGCGTATTGCCTCGATGCCAATATCAGCATTCTTTGCAGGTGATAGCAATTCTATTTCTCTCATAATGCAGAGTCTCAGAGTGTTTTGACTCGTTATTGTTGGTGAGGCGTAAGCCTAATTGATATCGTTGATGTTGAACGGTGTCTCCTGATAGACATAGTAGTTAAGCCAGTTTGTGTAAAGCAGATTGGCTGCAGCTCTCCATCTCACTACAGGCTCCTTTGACGGGTCGTTGTCAGGGTAGTAGTTCATTGGCATGTTTATAGGCAGGCGTTTTGCTATGTCTCGCTTGTATTCGCCGTCGAGAGTGAGAGGTGAATACTCGAAATGGCAGGTGATGAAAATCTCACGTCCGCCTCGTGCATTTACTATTGTCACTCCAGCGTCTTTGCTTTCTGCTATAATGTCCAAGCCTGGCACTTTCTCTACGTCTTCGCGTCTCACCTCGCAATGGCGTGAGTGAGGTGCGAAAAACTCGTCATCGAATCCTCTGAAAAGTGGAAGTTCGGGTTTTAGCATCTTATGGTTGAACACGCCGAACACTTTTGCTGGAGTGTTGTATTTAGGCACTCCGTAGAAATGGTAGAGTCCGGCGAAGGCAGCCCAGCACACATATATGGTGCTTGTGACATTGCTGTGCGCCCAGTTGAAAACCTCCTGAAGCTCATCCCAGTAAGTCACCTCTTCGTAATCCATAAATTCAAGCGGAGCGCCAGTCACGATGAGCCCGTCATATTTCTCCTTCTTCATGTCTTCGAAGTTGCGGTAGAAGGCCATCATGTGCTCTACAGGGGTGTTCTTGCTTGTGTGAGACTTGATTTTCATGAATTCCACCTGTATCTGCAAAGCGGAGTTTGAAAGTATGCGTATGAAGTCGGTCTCTGTGGTAATCTTTATTGGCATAAGATTGAGCACAGCAAGGCGGAGAGGGCGTATTTGCTGTGAATCCGCTCTCTTGTAACCCATTGTGAATATATTTTCCTGCTTGAGAGATTCTACTGCAGGGAGATTGTCTGGAAGGATTAAAGGCATATTATTATGTTTTTTCCTATTTGACTGCAAAATTACGGAATATTTCACACATATAAAAGTAAGTGCTGGTAAAAAATGACTTCCTCCTGTTTCTTGCTCAATCAATACGACAGAATGGCTTGCTCAAGTTTTCCTTCTTTTGAAACTCTATTTTGACTGATTATTTTCTTCATTATCAGGATTTTTTCGACAGCAACAAAAAAAGGTGTGCCAAACGGCACACCTAAGTTGTTATTTTGCCATTGCTTTATTGAAAAGCGTTTTGAATGGATTACTTTTTATTGATGTATTCAACAATCCAAGCTCCAACTTCCTTTGTTCCGTACTTGCCAGCGCCTTCTACCTGAATCTCAGGAGTGCGTACATTCTGGTCGAGAGAAGCGTCAACAGCCTCACGGATGAGTGCGCCTTCCTCTTTGAGGCCGAAATACTCGTAAAGCATAGCTACTGAGAGAATCTGAGCGAGAGGGTTTGCGATGTTGAGACCCTTGCCCTGTGGCCATGAACCGTGGATAGGCTCGAAGACAGGAGTAGAAGAGCCTGTTGAAGCTGATGGGAGAAGACCCATAGAACCTGTGATGACAGAGCCTTCGTCAGTAAGAATGTCACCGAATGTGTTTTCAGTCACCATAACGTCGAAGAATTTAGGGTCCTGAATCATGCGCATTGCAGCATTGTCAACATACATGAAGTCTGTCTCTACATCTGGATACTGAGGCGCCATCTCCTGAGCTATCTTTCTCCAGAGGCGTGATGACGCAAGCACATTTGCCTTGTCAACAACTGTGAGGTGCTTGCGACGCTGCTGAGCATACTGGTAGCCTACCTTGAGGATGCGCTCCACTTCTGGGCGAGTGTAGTAGTTTGTGTCGAGAGCCTCTTCTACGCCATCAGCGTTGATTGTTGGCTCAACCTTCTTGCCGAAGTACATACCGCCTGTGAGCTCACGGATGCAGATGAAGTCAGCACCACGCACAATCTCATCCTTCAGAGGTGACTTGTGGATGAGGCAGTCGAAAGTTGTTACAGGGCGAACATTAGCATAGAGGCCGAGCTTCTTGCGCATAGCGAGAAGGCCCTGCTCTGGGCGAACCTTTGCTGAAGGGTTGTTGTCGAACTTAGGGTCGCCTACAGATGCGAAAAGCACAGCATCTGCTTCCTCGCAAATCTTGAATGTCTCCTCTGGGAATGGGTCGCCAACTTCGTCGATGGCATGAGCTCCGCAGAGTGCCTCCTTGTATGATACCTTGTGACCAAACTTTTCTGCTATAGCTGAACACACAGCTACGCCTTGTTCCATAATCTCTGGGCCGATACCGTCACCAGCCAATACTGCAATTTTAAGTTCCATATATTATATTGTTTAAGTAATTCAATTTTCGCAAGCTTCACTTGCTCTTCGGCTAATTATAGATTCTCTCATGCACGACTTTGTCTTCCATGAAACAAGGGTGTACAGGGCCGAATCCGTGTCCGAACTCATATTCTGCACCTAAGGCAATTGCCTTATTGATGAATTCCTCGCCCTTCTCCACAGCCTCGGTAAGAGGGTAGCCTTTAGCAAGGTAGGTGGCAATGGCTGATGAGAATGAGTCGCCTGTGCCGTTCACGTTATGGGTGTCAATGCGCTGCTTTGAGAATTCCCTCACCTCGCCCGTCTCAGCATTGTAGAGGTAGTCGCTCAGCATGTCGCCTTTCTCTATCGACTTGATGATTACGCTGCATCCCCATGAGCCAAGCTCTTTGATGTCTTCCTCAATGTTTGTGAGCTTGTGCTGCAGCAGCACTTCAGCCTCTCTGCGGTTGGGCGTGATGAGTGTGGCAAGCGAAAACAGCTCGTTCTTGTACGCCTCGATGGAGTCGTTGCTGACAAGTTGTTCGCCAACGCTGTTCACCACCACTGGGTCAATGACCTTTTTCACTTCGGGGTATCTCTTCAGCACACCAGCCACTCCGCGTATTATCTCTGCTGATGGCAGCACACCCGTCTTGATGCAGTTTGCTCCGACATCGCCAAGAAAAGACTCTGCTTGTGAAACGATGAGATCTACAGGGAGGTGGAATATCTGCTTCACTCTCTGTGTGTCTTCATCGACAATGCCAGTAAGTGCGCATGCTGCATATCCGCCGCATGCTGTGATGGCCTTAATGTCGGCTTGCATGCCTGCGCTGCCGAGAGGTTCGCTTCCGGCTATGAGAAAAACGATGTTAAGTGATTTTTTTTGCATTTTCGTGGTGATGCTGTCGCATCGACAAATCGGTTATAAGTGGTGTTCTATAAATTTAGTTTACACATTCAAATATGTTCGGGGCGTTTGCTTGGTCTCAAGCTGATTTATAGAACACCCCATAATTGAAATTGTCTGCAAAGTTAAGAAAAAAAGCAGAGAAGGGGGCATGATTGCCGCAAAAATCCTAAAAATGCAGGTCAAATCCTTCGAAGTTGTTGTTCGCTATTACAAAAAAGATTCCTGGCTTACACTTAACCAGGAATCTTTTTTATTTATTAATAAGACTTCTTTTGTGTCATTTTCAAGTATTTCTCTGTAAGCTTATGTACTTGCTTCTGACACTTGGTGGCATCTTTTGAGATATCTCCGTACTTCTTATAGAGTTCGTTGAACGCTTGGTTTTGAAGTGTGAAGAAATTCAGTATGTCCACTGTCGCATGGTATCTTAATAAATCGAGGAGGACGGTCTTGTTTGTTTCGTTAGGTAAGACAATTTGGACTTTGCCTATACCATAGTCTGAGAGGGTTTTTAGAATGTCATCAATCTGCTTGTCGAGTATGGCGTTCTGCTTGCTTATCATCTTGAACGGATTATTATCCCAACTATTTTGCTTGGCTGGCTGTCTTTCCATGTATTCTGACACAGAAGAATATAGCAGCTCTATGTATTTCTTGTTTGCGTCAATAGCTTTGCCTTTGTTTTGGATCTCCTTTTGCTGTGCTTCTGTTAGATATGCATTAGCATTGAATTGTTCTGCTCTTTCTGCCTCAGGAACTAAAGCGACAGTGTCGGTAATGACTACATCGTCATATTCATGACCAGCAACAAGGCTCTTGCCAGAGTATCGGCCTACACGATTTTCATAATTATCATCTCCATCATAGTAGCCGTTATGAACAGTCATGTGGTATGTCTCGCCAGGCACCATGTCAATGTCAATCCAAGCAGAACACAAAGAACCGTCAGGGAAGATGCAGCGTATGCGACCAGCCTTTGGCTTGTCTAACTGCACGCTGTATTCGAAGCGCTTGTTGACGACAGGCACGCAGGCAATGTAGTCATCTTCATCAAGAGCGTTCAATTCCTCGTAGGTGTCTGCGATATACACGTTGTACAGAGAATCTTTTATCTCGGCATCCACACGACCTTCAATCTTGAATGTGTTGTTTGCTTCTTTCTCCATTTCCTTCTCAAAAAGGTCTGGGCGGAGAGATGTTATCATGAATATTTTTCCTTTCACATTTTCTGCATCCATGTCTTCCCACACGATGGCATAGACATCGCGAAGCTGAGGATTGTCAGGATTCTTTACCGCCATGTACCACATCTCTTGATTGTTGCTTGTGCGAGTGACTACGGTTTTGGCAGGTTCATTGCTTGTTAAAACCTTGATGCTGAATCTGTTTCTATTGCCTTTTGCAATATGCGAAATCTGATAGCTTACGCGTTCGTCTATTTGGAAACAGTTTGCAACCATTGCGATGCAAGGCTCACTTTTCTTGCATACAAACGGTACGATAACTTCCTTTGACTCAATGATTCCTGTATTAGGATTTTTCTTTAAGGAATATTCCAGGCTGTTATTCTGACCATAATGTTCCTGAATGAAGTCAAAGGTCTTGATGACGTTATTTGGAGTGTTGACTTGCTGCTTGCGCTGTTGTGCGCTTGTTGTTGTTACTGCCGTAATGGCGATGAGCAACATGATGAATATCTTTTTCATTTTATATCATGAATTGTGCATTACGAATTACTTCAATGCTGTATTTTCTAAGTTATATTTTGAAATCTCAAGTTCGAGTTCCACCCACTTTAGGTAAGCCTCTTGGGCTTGCTTCTTCATGAGTGCGAGCTCCTCTTTTGTGTATTTGTAGTTTTCTGGTCGTGTGATTGGAATGTCTCGCTCGGTCAGCATTCTTGATTCTTGCTTTGCTGCTGGCTCGTCTGCGATTGCTAACTCAATGTTCGCATTTGCAGAATGCTCAGCAGCAGATTCTTCCGCTTTGACCTCTTGTACAGCCTCCTGCTTAACCTCTGCTTTGGCTAATTGCCTGCTTGTGTCAGCAGTCATTGGTTTCTCGACCTTTGGCTTTTCATGCGCGTCAGTTTCCACGTTGGCAATGAGTGTCTGCGGTTCTTTGTCTTGTATTATTTCTTTCTGCTGCTTTACGGAGTCTTTCTCAACCTTTGCAATTCCAGTCTCTGCAGAGTCGTTGACTTTAGGTGGCGTAAGGAATACGGCTATTACTGCTGCCACGCAAGCTGCTGCAATCCATGGCCAGATGATATGAGTGCGCTTTTTCTCTGGTATGCTGTTCACTTCCTTCTCCACTCGCAGCATGAGACGAGCATTGAGGTCGGCAGGCATAGGGGGGCGATTCATCTCCTCTTGATGCAAAGCGTCAGCGAGAGCCCCGCATCTGCTCTCCCTCTCAGAAGGCGTAGAGTTGCGTCTTGTTTCGTTTTCTCTCATGATTGTAGCATTTTAATGATTTTACAAAGTTTCTTTCTCGTTCTGCTTAGCTTTGAAGCAATGGTGGTAGGTATGGATTCTGTCACAAAAGCAATCTCCTTCAAACTCATCTCATCGTAGTAGAACATGGTGATGATAGCTTGCTCGTCGGGTGGAAGGTGGCGTATCGCTGCTCGGATGAGCTGCACCGTTTCTTCGTTGGCGTGACCGAGTGTCTCTTCCACTTCCTCCTCGGAGAGTGCTTCCGCCTTGCCTTCGTCATCCTCGAAATATATTACCGCTTGCCGCTTTCGCCGCAGGAAGGTGATGGATTCGTTGTATGCTATGCGTGATATCCAAGTTCGGAGTGACGAGCGTGTTTCATCATACATCTTTATATTAGAGAATATCTTGACAAAAACATCCTGATAGACTTCTTCTGCATCCTCAATACCTGATACGAGTCGCACGACTTGAACCCAAACGTAGTTGCCGTATAGCTCAAGCGCTTCTTGCTGCACCTTGGGGTTTCTTTGCATCAACCCCTCGATAATATGTATCTCTTCTTTCTCCATTCTAATTGATGTTCTATCTTTATATACGATGAGGAATGTGAAAATATTGCAAGTGTGTCGAAAAAAAAATTGTTTTTTTTACTTTTATTAATCATAGCGCCGAAGATGCGGCCTAATGAAGGATAGCGGCGTAAGCCCTATCTGATTAAGTCACAGTTATTTTCGGACGCCGTAGGTGCGACGTGATTTCATATCTCACATGGTTTGCTTTATGAAATTATGTCGCTCTTACAGAGCTGCGTTAAGAGATAAAATGGAGTAAGCGAAACTTTATTGTTTTATTTCATAACTTTCTTTCCGTCTATTATGTAAAGTCCTCTTTTGGACACGCTGTATAACCTGATTCCGCATAAATTGTATATGACAGGAGTATTGATGACAGGCGAAGTCCTATTGATTGAATTTGTTACAGACTTTGAGTACAATACTTTAGAATCATTCTTTTTTGTTCCAAAAAGTATATGGCTTACATTTGTCGGTTTGGGTTTGATTGTTGATGGACCTTCTATAGGTTCTACAAAAAACAAGCCAAGTGGTCCTTCTATGTGACCTATCTTATAGATAATGCCTTTCCACATGGGGATTCTGTCACCTTCTTCAAAGATATCGTAAAGATATGTGATTGGATCCTCTTCATACGAGATACACTCCGTAAAAGTCCCTTCTGTAGTTGCGTATTGGAGTATGTCGCCATATTTGAAACTTTTTGAAAAGTCATACAAAAGGGATTCCGGTAGTAAAATACCATTGCAGATAACACGGGCAAACACAAGAGAATCCCCATGTTCGCTGCGTATGTAAGCAATGGTGTCACAGCCTTCATCAGTACTCGCCGTAAGAGGATGATACGATACGCCCTCTATATCCATGGCTTTCATTAGAGTAAATAAGGTATGTGGGATGTTTGACTCCTGAGTGTATTCAACATCCCATGTAGTTCCTTCTGTCCAAACATCTTGTGCATATATGTATGACGACAGAATCGTCAATAATGCTATTATAGAGTATCTTTTCATATAATGTATTGTCCTAAATAGTTTTCTATAGTTTGTTCGTGAATATCTGCGTCCAGTTTCTTTTTCATTCTTTGCTTTCGTATAGCAACCGAAGATGTTGCAATGCCATAAACATCGGCAAGTACAGCGTTGGGTACACGCATCATGATCATACAGCAGAAGCGTACATCCTCGTTTGATAATGATGGATGATAGCGACGCAGCTTGGAAGTGAAATTTGGAAGTACCATTTCGGTGTTTTCCTCAATGAGCTTCCACGATGATTCTTCAAGGTTTATGTGTCCCGTCTTGCCACGATTGGCGTTCAAAATAGGAAGTATTATAGCATAAAGGTGTTCGTAGTAAAGCTTCTGAAGCTGGATGTTTTCTTCCTTAGTGATTGCTTCGTTTGCTTGCGATTCGTCGGCAAGGCGCATAGCCTCCAATTCATGGTTGTGGGCGATGATTGCTTTTTTCCTGAATATAAGCACTAACACACACGATGTTAGCAGTAGTGCAAGTATTACTATGATAATAATGTATAAGGAGGAGCGTTCAGCCTCTCTTTCTGCTCGGTTGCGCTGCATCTGTTGTTCGTGTTGCAGTTCGTGAATATGTGCCATTGATTTGGAGGCTTCCATTCGGGAAATACTGTCAGAGAGCATTATTAAGGCTTGTGCATCATCGTATGCCTTATGCCAGTTTTCCGTATCTTCGTGTAAGGACATCTGAAGTCGGGTGAGTTCTGCATTGAGAAACACGCTGCCATCATGTTTGTATTCATCTGTTTTCTTCTCAAGGTTTTCGTATTGCTCCAAAGCCAGCAGAATGTAAGCATCAGAAAGTCTGTACATTTCACTCTTGCGAATATGAGGACATGTTTTTTGCGCCTCTGTCAAGTAAAATTTCGCGGAATCAGTCATTTCTTTCTGCAAAAACACCTGAGTTTGCATCAGCAAGCAATTTGCTTTGAAATCTGATGAGTCTGCCAAAGACAAACGGTATGCTTTCTTCGCATTCAAGAGTGCATCGTCTAAGCTTCCCATTACCATATACGTCATGGATATTCTCAAACAAGCATCCGCTTCCTTCTGCTTGTCGTCTAACTCACGGGCGACTTCTTCCATCAGCAGTTGAAATTTCTGCTGTGGCTCATATAGATTCTTTTGCTCATACATTTCCGAGATGTTCTTGTAGGCTTCGTATCTAAGTGCAGGCTCACACCCATTGCAATAGTCAACTGCATTGAGCAACAGGACTAATGCCGAGTCATTGTTCTCTTCCTTTATAGAGAGACTTTGTTCAAGATGCGATTTTACAACAGCTGTAGAATCAGCATCGTGAAATAGATGAGTATGACTGCCTGTACATGAAGCCAGCAAGACGCATATACAAATAAAAGATAATAGCCGTTTTACCATCAGATGAATTTGATTTGTTTTTTACGATTTGTCGAAATGGATATTATGTGATGCAAAGATACAAAAAAAATATCGTGAATAATTCATTTTTATGCCTTTTGTATATCGTTGTATATCTCTTAGAGATTTGTATGTTATTGATAAACAGTATGGTATTAATATTGTGAATGTATATCAAAATGTAGGTATGTGTAACAGCATGAACATCATATTGTGTTATACTTTCTGTGTGGTGTAATAAGCAGACAATCAGATGGATGTGATAATTATAGGTGTTAATCCCATATACATATACCTTGTGGGTGTTGTTTTGTGTCTAAAACCAATGTAAATTTGCTGCAAAATAAGAAATTGCAAGAGAAAATCGGAGACGCATACCGGCAGAGCCGACAGATGCTATTTTCTCTTGCGAGAGGGAGTTGCAAAGTGGTGTCGCTTGTCCATACAGCATACCTTTTTGACTAAAGGAGCGGATGCCGAAAAGCTTTTAGAGTAGGCGGAAATTTAAGAATTAACAAAAATGAAGAAGTTTTTATTTACATCTGTGTTTTTTGTACAAGTTGCCGTAAATGTGAATGCCCAGCATGCATGGGCTATGGCTGTCATAGAAAATGAAAGGCCAGTAATTGTTCAGTATCATGGTGTTCCTGAAAAAGCAGAAAATGGTGTTGAATATCTTCGTATTTACGATGATGGTTTTTTATTTCGTCGTGAGGATGCCAATCCTATCAAGCTTCAATATGGATATCGGATAGGTGACAAACGAATATATGTCTATGACTACGACTGCAAGAAAGAAAGTCTCGCTTTTGATTTTACATTATCTGCAGGCGATTATTTCACTACTGTTAATGGAATGGAATGGGTTGTTGAGGAGGTTAAAGACACTCTGGTAAATATATCATTTGATGGGAGTGAATCAAAGAGATTGTTGTCAGTCAAAACACTTGATGGCAAACAGTCTGATCATTGGCTTGAAGACTTTGGCTCGTTCGCCAATCATTTTATGATAAATACCCTTGAGAATGTGAAATTTTCTCAGACATTATGGATGGAATACGAGCTGGGAGAGTATCTTGCACGCGAAATCAATATGGACCCTTTTTATTGTCACGATTCTGGTTGGATGAATGGTTCGTATAATGATAGCACGGATGATATAGCCCATACAATATGCCATTACGAAAATGGTAAAGTTACAATTGAAAGTGTTCAGTGGTGGTACGACCATCGTGACTACACTTGTTTCTACCGAACTGGTGATGACATCTATAATTTGTATTGGTGGGAGTTTAACCCACAGATAGAAGAAATATGCTATAGATTGAAAAAGGACATCATTGAGTTTGAAGGGCTTCCAGATCCTGTAAGTGGAAAGTACAACATACATATTGGTAATGACGAATATGCCGCAGCAATTAGTCAGAGAAGCAATACTTCAAATCCAAACATTGGAATATATAGTCTTCAGGGGCGAAGATTGCAGTCTGTGCCTACCAAAGGTTTTTATATCAAGGATGGGCGGAAAAAGCTTAACTTGGGTCTTTGACTTTTGGGATGAGAGTTTGTCCTTTTTATGGGTAACTTATAGCTCCACTTGTTGTGGAGTTAAAGGGTAGTTAAAGTGACAAATGTCCGACAAGACAAATGTCCCTTTAACTCCGAGCGAAGCGATAACTCCTCTTTAACTCCACTTTAACTCCCCAAAACGAGCAAAGTTAAAGCGAAAAGTTGAATAAGTTAATTCAAGATACTGTGATAATTTCCAAGCTTTCGCGAGGAAAATTTGAACATTTA